>CANQFH010000008.1 GCA_947598425.1 uncultured Bacilli bacterium
TCCTAAAATTAATTTTAACATTAATTAGGAAAATATACAATAGCAAAAATTCTTGACTCCGGGGGGGGTATTATATAATAAAGATGTATAATATAAAGGAGTCTAGGTATGAAGAAGAAATATGGGTTGTTAATATTAATTATAGTTATAAGTATAACATTAATAGTTAGTTTTAATAATAAAACAATTAATAAATTAGATGAAGTAAAGTTAAATGAAAAAGATAGTGAAATGTTTGCAATAATGCTAGAACAAGAAGATCAAACATATGAAGAAAGTAGTAATAATGAATGGCCTGATTATAAATATAAATTTAATAACGAATTATCAGGATGTATAGATAAAAATGGTGATAAAATCAAAGAAGAAATATTAACATTTGATGAAGAAACAAGAAAAGCTACAGTAGAAACTAGTAAAACTAGTTATTGTTATCTATACTTTGATAAATTAACTGCTCCAGGAACTAAGTTAGAAGGATATTCAAATTTAAGTTATGATTTAAAAGGAGGCATGTATCGATATCAAGGTGATAAAGATACTGTAGATAACAATTATATCTGTTTTGGAACTACAGATAAACAAGATTGTATAGATAATCCAGATGCTTATATGTATAGGATAATTGGTATAGTTGGAGAAGATTGTACTAATAAAGATACCCAATTATGTGATGATACCGTAAGCAAAGATATGATTAAAGTAATTAAACAAACTCCACTTAAAGAAAATGAAGTAAATCTTTTTCAATGGCATACCGGATATGATAGTGATGAATATGCTGATACTTTATGGAGTAGTAGCTCTTTAAAACAAAGAATAAATGGTGAAAGTAATGGCAATGTAAAAGGTAGTAAAGGAAATACTAACATTTTTTTAAATTCTGATAATTCATTATATCCTTATATGAAAGATACCACATGGACTAATAAAATAGTGAGTAAAAATTGGTATGAAGGTAATATTGGAATAGAATATAAGCCAACTAATGCTTTGGAAATGTTTAATCAAGAATATGGAATAAGTGATGCTAAATTCTATAAAGGTAGTGATATATTACAAACTGCCAAATGGTTAAAAACATCTAATAACATTAAAATAGGGTTATTATCTGTTAGTGATTATTATTGGTCAGTATCTCCAGATGGAGTTAACTGTTATGATAATAGTAACATTGAATTATGTAGACAATCATGGCTTCATTTAAGTCAAAATGGTTATGATAATCATTGGGAATGGACTATGTCTCGTGTAGGTAGATATGCCTCTTCCGATATTCGTTATCATTCTTGGTTTATTTATGCAAATGGTAAGGCTTTTGTGTGTACAATTGAATATCCTCGTTCAGTTAGACCAGTTTTCTACCTAAATTCTAATATTAATTTAACTGGATCTGGCATATCTAGTGATCCTTTTATAATTAATAATTAATTGTCTAATAAAATTATATTATGTCAAGATATGTATTATAGACATTTAAAATTAAAGTTATTTATGATATTATATTATTAGAGGTGTTTTCTATGGGCTCACGTATGAATAAATATTATGAAGAAGATGAGTTTGTAAATACAAGATATCACAAAAATGAAGAATTATATAAAGAAATTAGTAAAACTGAACTTGATAATTTTGAAGTAAAAAGTAATACCACTATCTTAGGAGATAATGATAGTTCAATTGATGTCGAAAAAATTAAGAAAATACTAGATACTAAGTATAATGAACTTCCTAAAAGAAAAAGTATTAGATTAGAAGAAAAAGAAGAAGCCCCAGCAGTTAAAGAAATAACTAAAGAATATGATATTAATGTTATTTTAGAAAAGGCCAGAGAAGAAAAACAAGATAATTATGAAGAAGAAAGATTAAAAAAATTAAGAGATACTCAATTTGATATTTTAAAAAATTTAAATATCGATAAGAAGGGTACTTTTGAAGATGAAGAAGAAGATTCTATTGAGGATAATTTAAAAAATTTAATTAATACAATTGCCATTAATGAACAAAAAGGTTCTAATAATACTTCTTTAGATATTTTAAGTGAATTAAAAGGTAGTGATAATACTGAAGTGTTAGAGGGACTAAAAGAAGAAGTAAATGAGGTTAATGAAATTAAAGAAGATGATCCTGTAAGTAATGATACTAAAATGATTAATTCTTTTTATACTTCTTCTAATGCTATTAAAGAGAAAGATTTTGAAGATATTGATGATTTTTCTAAAAGTATTGAATCTAATAATATTTTTGTTAAAGTAATCATTGCAATCATTGTTGTTATCTTTGTAGTTGGAGTTATCTTATTAATTAAAAGTATGTATTTTTCATAATATATAATATGAAAAGATTTAAAACTAAAAATATGCCAAAATATACAATAACTAAAATTTTAGGAATTGTATTTTTTTGTGTATTAATAATCGCAATAATATTATTTAATATGTATAGTAAGAGTATTAGTAAAGATGTTAATATTTTAGTTAATAATAAATTAGATAAAATCATTTATCAATTTTTTAATGAATGTATTACTAACGATGTTATTAATAATGATGTTAGTGATATTATCAAGATAAGTAAAAATAGTAAAGAAGAAATATATGCTGTTAACTATGATTTAGAAAAGACTTATAAATTATTAACAGATATTTCTAATATCTTAAGTAAAGGTATTACAGATTTAGAAAAAGGCAAGATTGATGTTAGTATTTATGATGAATATTTAAGTAATGGTAATAAAGGTTTAATTTTAAATATACCCGTATTTTTAAATAGTAAGAATATTTTTATGAATAGTATGGGACCTAAAATACCGGTACTAATTAAATTTAATACTTCAATACTTACGAATATTAATACTAAAGTAACTAATTATGGTTTTAATAATGCTTTATTAGAAGTTTATGTTAATGTTAGTTTAAAAAAATTAATTATAACTCCTATGGATAATAGTAATGAAAATTTTAATTATGATATTTTAATTGCATCTTTAGTAGTAAATGGGAGTGTTCCTAAATATTATGGTGATGGTTTTGATGTTAGTAGTAATATTTTAGATATTCCCATAAATAACTCATTGTGATATAATTATAGTAGGGTGAGAGTGTGAAGCCATTTATTAATGAAGCATTTGAAAAAGCAATTACTGATTATTTAAATAGTAAAGATAAAACAGAAAGTGTTCTTTATAATTCTTTTCTTGTGGTTGTAATTAGAATGTTAATTAGTATATATGGTGAATTAGATATTATTAACCCTTATCAAGTAAAAAATGAAGATGCTTTAGATATTAATTTGATGAAATATGGAGCTTCAAAAGATGCAATAGCTAATTTTAAAAGATTATTAGATGGTTATTATATAATAGAAAGAAGAAATGTGACTTCACTTAAAAGAGAAGTAAATAATTATTTCATAGAGGTTCAAAAATGCTTAATAGATTTGTTTACTTTAAAGAGATTAAATTATGGTATTAAAGAAAATGAATCTAAAGAATTTTTTGATTTATTATATACTCCAGGAACAAGTAATGCTTTAAGATTATCTTATAATTATTTAAATGCTGAAGATATCTATGAAATAGCTAATTATTATCAAAATAGTTTAGAGCAAAAGAAAGAAGAAAAAGAAGAGAAAAAAGATTTATTGTCTTTTGATGTTTATAAGATGTTTGATTTATCAATTGCGGATTTAAGTAGAATGAAAAAAGCTGATGTGGATAAATTAAATAAAGAAATATATAAATCTTTAGATATTAACGAGAATGCTATTAATAAAGATTATTTATTAGAAGAGAAAGTTAAAGATTATCAATTAAAGAGTAACTTAATTACTACAGGTAATGGTTATGTTGATATTTTATTAGTTATGAGTATAATAGTAACTACCTTAATGGTGGTAGTAATATTTAGTACATTAGTATTTTAAGAGGGATGGTTATGGTAAATATTAGAGATAAAGAGTATGAAGTAATAAAAGATTATGGAGATACTCTTGGTAATGTTAATTTAGAAGAAATAGTAACTGATTACTTTGATAACTTTGATTATATAGTTGGTGATTGGGCTTATGGTAAAGTAAGATTAAAAGGCTTTTATGAAAGTAATCATAAGAATTGTAAAGAGCATAATAATATTGATAATGTTGATAAATATATCAAAGATAGTTGTGCTTATGGGTGTAAATATTTTATTTTAAAAAGAAAAGTTGATTAATTAAGAGAGTTTTGTTATAATTATATATAGTAGTGAAAGGGATTGACTTATGGGAAAGATGAAACTAACTTTGGTTTCTGGTGCAGTAATAGAGAAACCTTTAATAAATGCGTTTAGAGCAAATAATTTAGATTATGTTGTATTAGATAATGAAATGAATGGATCAATGGGACTTCCAATTATTTTAGTTTGTAAAATGGTTGATAATAAATTAGTCAAAATAGTTGATCAAAATGAATGGCAAATAGTTAAAGAATATTTAAAAAATATCATTGCGGGTAATCAAATTGAGATGATTAAAGTTCCAATGGAATTACAAGCCGATGATATATATTATACACAACTTACACTTCCAGTTCCTTCATTTGATGCTTTAAAGAAAGCTTATAGTGTAGTAGATACAACACCAAGTACTCCAGAGGTTAATAATCCAGTTAATACTAATGTTGATAATACTATTACTAATAATAATACTAATGCTATTAATGATAATACTAACAATAATACTGCAAGTATCTTTGATATTAATTCTAATGGGACAGTAAGTAATCCTACTCCAGCACCTGAAGTAAAAGAACAAATAGAGGTCCCTCAAAATCCGGTGACACCAACTCCAGAAGTAGCTCCAGTTGTAAATAGTGAACCTCAAGCTTCAATGACATCTCCGGTGATTGATATGCCGGTTACTCCAGAAGTTAATGTTGGTCCAGTTATAAATCCTACAATTGATTTAAATACTCCAATCCCAACACCAGCTGTAGATTCTAAGCCAACAACACCAATGCCTCAAGAAGAAGTTAAACCAATTAATAATGAGATGTTTAAAGAACAAAAAGAAGCATTTTTACTAGCATGTGAGAATATGTTTGATGCTTTAGTTCAAAAATTTGAAAAAGAATTAGAAAATCGTCATTAAAATGAGTTAAAGCTCATTTTTTTCATATAATAAAGTATGAAAGAAATAATTAATTATTATTATAATTTTGATATTTTATCTTTAGAAGAATATAATACTTATTCTTATTTTAAATATAAAGGCGAAGAATTTTATTTTGTCTTTTTTAATCGTACTAAAGAAGAATTACAAGATATTCTAAATATTTGTATAGAATTAAAAAATAAAGGAATAAGAGTACATGATATTATTATTAATAGGGAAGGTAATTTAATAACTAAAGTTGGTGATAATTATTATTTACTTTTAAAATTAAATGCTGTAGCTAATGAACCAATAAATTTTATTAATATGTGTGAGGTATTAAATAATTTAAAATTAAATCAAACTAATAGTAAATTATATCGTAATAATTGGGGAGAATTATGGAGTAAAAAGATTGATTATTTTGAATATCAAATAAAAGAATTAGGTAAAGATAAACAAATAGTATTAGATTCTTTTAGTTATTATATTGGTTTAGCAGAAAACGCTATTAGTTATGTCAATAAAATAAATAAAGTAATCGGTATTAGTAATAATGATCCTATTACTTTAAGTCATCGTCGTATTTTTTATCCCAATACTAATCTTAATTATTTAAATCCTTTAAGTTTTATTTTTGATTTAGAAGTAAGAGATATTGCTGGTTTTTTAAAAATAGAATTTTTTAATGGTATGGATAGTATAGAAGATTTAAAAATGTATTTAAAATTAAAAAAATTAACCCCTTATAGTTATCATATGCTATATGCTAGATTAATTTATCCTTCTTATTATTTTGATATATATGAAGATATTATGAATAATAATGGTGATGAAGAAAGATTAATACCTATTATAAATAAAGTAGATGATTATGAATTATTTTTAAAACAAGCTTACTTAGAAATAAGTAAATATACTAATTTAGAAAGAATTGATTGGTTATTAAAAAAAGAGTAATTAACTCTTTATAAAGGGACATTAATTACTCCTTTAACACTTGGTATTTCTTCTTGAATCATATTAAGAATCCCATCATTTAAGGTATTATCTTGCAAAAGACAATTAACACAAGCCCCCGCAAGTCTAACATATACATAATCATCTTCATATTTAATAAATTCAATACTACCACCTTCCATTTCAATGAAAGGACTAATATTATCTATTAATTCTTTTATTTTTTCTTCTTTTTCTTTCATAGACATCTTTATAATTATAAAACATAATTTTTTGTAAGTAAATAAGATTTGTGGTATACTATTTTGTAGGGAGCATTATTATGGGTGATTATAAAGTTGGAGATATTATTAAAGGCCAAGTTACTGGAATCGAAAAATATGGAATTTTTGTTAATATCGATCCTTGGTATGATGGCTTAATTCATATTTCAGAAGTTTCTGATGACTATGTTAGAGATATTCATGACTATGTTACAATTGGGGAAACTATTTATTGTCAAGTTTTAGAAGTTTTCGAAGATAATCTACAATTAAAATTATCAATTAAAAATATTAATTATAAAGCTTCATGTAATGCTGGTAAAATTAAAGAAACAAGAAAAGGGTTCTTACCATTAAAAGAAAGTTTAGATGATTGGACTCAAGAAAAATTAGCTATTTATCAAAAAGAGGAGGATAATGATGGCAAAAAAGAAAAATAAAAAACAAAAAGAAGAAGAATTAAAGTTTAGTAAAAAAGAAGCAGGAGTTTTATTAGCTGTAGCTATTTTATTAATTGGTTTTGTATTAATAGGTAGTTTATTTGTTAAAGAACCTGGAGATGTTGCATCATCTCAAATGGTTTTAAATAGCACTAATAATCATAATTTTCAAGATATTTTAGAGTTATCTAATGAATTAAAAGAAACATTTAAAAGTGAATTTAAAAATAGTACTCTTCTTACTATTAAATATGAAGGAGAAAGTATTGTAGATAAAGAAAAAGAATATTTAGATAAATATGATGCTCAAGATGTCATTATATTAACAATAGATCTTAAAACTAAAGAAAATCCTAGTAAAAAATTAAAAGATAATACTGAATATACTTATAGTGCTATATATGTTAAAGATAAAAAAGATAATTGGAATTTAAAAGATTTAGTGAAGTAAGTGAATAATGCATATTTTAGTAGTAGATGATGAAAAAGATATAGCAGATTTACTAGAAATATATTTAAAAGATGATTATATAGTTCATAAATTTTATGATAGTTCTTTAGTAATGAATTTTTTAAACAATAATGAAGTAGATTTAGCTATTTTAGATATTATGATGCCTGGGATTGATGGTTTTAGTTTATGTGAATTAATTAGAAAGAAATATAACTTTCCTATTCTTTTTGTGACTGCCAAAGAAAGTAGTATGGATAAAGTAAAAGGTTTAGATTTAGGAGCCGATGATTATATTACTAAACCATTTAATCCTTTAGAATTATTAGCGCGAGTTAAAGCTAATTTAAGAAGATATAAGAGTATTGATAATGATATTGTAATTGTAAGAGGAATGCAAATAGATGCTAAAAAACATGAATTATTATTAGAGGGTAAAAAGATTATTTTAACACCGAGAGAATTTGAAATATTATTATATTTAGCTAAACATAAAGGAGAAGTAATTAAAACTGAAGATTTATTTAAAGAAATATGGCAAGATGATTATTATGAATGTGATAATAATACAATAATGGTGCATATAAGACATATAAGAGAGAAAATGCATGATACTAAAAATAGTAAATATATTAAAACAATATGGGGAGTAGGTTATACCATTGAAAAATAAATATAGTGCTGATATTACCAAAAATTTAGTTAAAAAGATAGCCATAAGTACTATTATCTATACTTTAATATTTATAGCTATGTGGATTATTGCTAGTGCTTATTGTCATAGTGTGATATGGTATCCTGAAGATGAATTATATCAATTTTTAAAATTAATAGAGCAAAATGTTATAATTGAATTTATTGTTTGGTTAATCGGAGTTATTATTATTTTCTTTTATCATTTAAGAAAAACCTTATCTTATATAGATTCTTTAGTAAATGCTAGTATTAAGTTAGTTAATGATGATGAAGATTATATTAAATTACCTGAAGAATTAAAAGCTATTGAAGATCGTTTAAATATTGTAAAGAAAAACGCTGTTAATAATTTAAAATTAGCTATTGAAGAAGAAAAAAAGAAAGAAGATTTAATAATTTATTTAGCTCATGATATTAGAACTCCTTTAACTGTAATGATTGGTTATTTAGAATTACTTAAAGATAGTAAATTAGAAATTAAAAATAAAGAAAAATATCTTAATATAACATTAGAAAAAGCTTATCGTTTAGAAACTTTAATTGAAGAATTATTTGAAATAACTAAATTTAATTTAAATCGGATAGAGTTAATTAAAGAAGAGATTAATTTAAATTTAATGATTGAACAAATAATAGATGACTTTTATCCAGTATTAAAAGAGAAAAATAAAAAGATAGAATTAGAAAGTAAAGATAAAATAGTACTTAAAGCTGATAGTATTAAGTTAGCTAGAGTATTTAATAATATAATTAAAAATGCTATTTATTATAGTGTTAGTGATAGTAATATAAATATTATTATTAGAAGTAATAATAATTATGCTTATGTCGATATTATAAGTAAAGGTGTTATTAAAGAAAAAGACTTAAATAAAATATTTGAGAAGTTTTATCGAGCTGATAAAGCCCGGAATAGTGTTAATGGTGGTAGTGGTCTTGGCTTATTTATAGCTAAAGAGATAATTAAATTACATGAAGGAGATATTTTAGTTAAAGTAGTTGATGATAAAACTATATTTACAGTTAAATTACCTTTAAATTAAGAAATAATTAAGAAAATGTTAAGTATTAATTAATAAATAATCTTTTAATAATTGTTAAAATAATTATAGAAAGGTTATGAAGATGAAGAAGTTTAAATTATTATTAATTATTATTATATTAGGAGGTATACTAGGATATCTTTATTATCAAAATAATTATTTAGATTATGGTTATATCAATGTTACTAATACTGAAGATAAAGAAGTTTTAGAAAGTTTAATTACTAATTATAAAGATAATAAAGATATTTTATATATAGTTAAACATTATAAAGATTATCCTAGAGATTTATTAGCATCTTTAAGTAAAAATATTGAATTATTAGATTTTGTGAAAGATTATCCCAATAAAAAAGGAACCTTTTCAAATAATGATATAATAGGAATAGATAAGAGTAGAGTACCATTATTATTACAATGGGATGAAAGATGGGGTTATGCTACTTATGGTGATAATATTATTGCTGTAAATGGTTGTGCTCCGACATCACTAGCTATGGTGCTAATTTATTTAACTGGTGATGGAAGTATTACTCCTTTAAAAGTTGCTAATTATGCTTATAAAAATAATATGTATCAAAATAATGTTGGTACTAGTTGGTCTTTAATGACTGAAGGAGCTAAATATTATGGTGTTAATAGTCATGAATTATCTTTAGATAAAAATGTTATTTATAATGCTTTAAATAATCATCATCCAATTATTGCTAGTATGCGTAAAGGTGATTTTACTGATAGTGGACATTTTATTGTAATTACTAAAGTTGAAGATAATATGTTAGTTATTAATGATCCTAATAGTGTATATAGAAGTAATAAGAAGTGGGAATATGAACAAATAAAAGGACAAATAAAAAATTTATGGGAATTTTATTAGAATATTTTTAAAAATATGTAGAATTATATTAATAATAGTGTTAATATCATTATTGAAATATTTATTATTAGGAGTAGTATAATGTGTGGAATTGTAGGATTTATTAATAAAGATAGTAAAAAAAATAAGGATATTATAATTAGAAAGATGGCTAATAAAATAAGACATAGAGGACCTGATGGTGAAGGATACTATAGTGATGAATATATTGCTATGGCTCATCTTCGTTTGGCTATTATTGATATCAATAATGGTATACAACCTATGTATACCAATAATTATATTATTATATTTAATGGGGAAATATATAATTATCAAGAATTAAAAGTAGAGTTAGAAACCTTAGGGGTAGAATTTAAAACTAATTCGGATACAGAAGTATTATTAAATGGTTATATTATGTGGCAAGAAAAGTTATTAGATAAATTAAGAGGAATGTATGCTTTTGCTATTTATAACAAAAAAACTAAAGAATTATTCTGTGCACGTGATCACTTTGGTATAAAACCTTTATATTATTATCAAAATGATGATGTATTTATGTTTGCTTCTGAAATTAAAGCTTTTTTAGAACATCCTAACTTTAAAAAAGAACTAAATAGAGAAGTTTTAGCCCCTTATTTAGAATTTAGTTTTAATCCTAGTAATGAAACTTTCTTTAAGAATGTTTATGCTTTAGAACCAGGAAGTTATATGAAAATAAAAGATAATAAAGTTACTATTAAAAAATATTATGAATTAAAATTTAATGATAGTGATAAGAGTTATGAAGAGTTAAAAGAAGAATTAAATGAAGTTATTAAAACTAGTGTTAAATATCATGAAGTAAGTGATGTGGAAATAGCATCTTATTTATCTAGTGGTATTGATTCTTCTTATTTAGTTAGTTTAATGAAACCTAGTAAAAACTTTACTATTGGTTATAATATCGATAAATATAATGAAACTGATTATACTAAAGAATTAAGTGATAAACTAGGTATAGAAAATATAGTTAAAAATGTTAGTAAGGAAGAATATATTGATAAGATTGATGATTGCTTATATTATTTAGATGAACCTTTAAGTGATCCTTCAATTGTTTCTTTATATTATTTATCTAAAGTAGCTCATGATTATGTTAAAGTTGTAATATCTGGAGAAGGTTCTGATGAATTCTTCTTAGGTTATAATTCTTATGCTTTTGCTACTAGATTTGCATTCTATAATAAAATACCTTTTTTTTTAAGACATATAGTATCTATTATTGCTAGTCATATGCCGGAAGTAAAAGGAAAACATTTTTTAATAACTGAAGGTATGAAGTTAGAAGATGGTTATGTTGGTGTTAATAGATTATTCTTTAAATATGAATTAAAAAAAGTATTAAATATTAAATATAATAAAGATAATAATATTGTTAAAAATATATTAAAACATTATCAAAATGAAAAATTAATTATTAAAAAACAAGTGGTCGACATTAATTGTTGGCTTGCTAAAGATATTTTATTAAAAGCTGATAAGATGGCGATGGCTAATAGTATTGAAGGTAGAACTCCTTTAGTAGATAAAGTAGTAGCTAACTTTGCAGCTTCCATTCCATATCAATATAAAGTAAGTTCTAATAAAACTAAAATGATTTTAAGAGATGCCGCTAAAGATGAAATACCAACTGAAGTATATAAAAAGAAAAAATTAGGTTTTCCAGTACCTCTTAGAGTATGGATGAAGGATGAAGATGTCTCTAAAATGATTAGAGATGAATTTAATAAAGATTATGTAAAAGAATTATTTAATCAAAAATATATTTTAAAATTATTAGATGATCATATTAATAATAAGAAAGATAATTATCGTAAAGTGTGGGCAATATATACCTTTTTAAGATGGTATGATATTTATTTCATGGCATAATTATGAAAAAAGTAGTAGTAGTTATTATAATTATATTATTAATAAGTAGTTATTTTATATTAGATAATTTAGGTTATCTACCACATCGTACTTATACTAATAAAGATTTTAATATTGAAAACTATTATAGTAGTATTGATAAAGATCATGATGGGATTGATGATCAAAGTGATATTTTAATTAATGTTAGAAATTATATTAAAACTAAACCTAAATATCAAAGTAAATACTATGCTAATGGTTATCCAGATGATAATTATGGAGTATGTACGGATGTTGTAGCTTTTGGTTTAAAAGATGCTGGTTATGATTTAAAAGAGTTAGTATATAATGATATTCTAAATAATAAAGAAGATTATGATATTGAAAAAATTGATAAAAATATTGATTTTAGAAGAGTAGTCAATTTAATGGTGTATTTTAAAAATAATCATATATCTTTAACTACCGATATTAATGATATAGCTAGTTGGCAAGGTGGCGATATTGTTGTCTTTCCCCATCATATAGGTATTGTTTCTGATAAGAGAAATAAAAAAGGTATTCCTTATTTAATTCATCATAGTAGTTATCATCCATATGAAGAAGATATTTTAGAAGAGTTAAGTATTCTTGGTCATTTTAGAGTAAGTTGACACTTAATTTTTGTTATGTTATAATAGCAACTGTTTTAAAGGGGGATATATATGGATCAAGCAATAGTATATAATACAACTTTAATGAAAGTAAATCGTATCTTAGACAGATTAGAAGATATTGGTTTAAATGTGCAAAAATATAAAGAATTAAGAGATAGTATTGTTTTAGAAAATAAACAATTAATTGATAATGATTTATGGACAGGTATCTTAGAAGTTGAATATAATAAATCTATTAATAAATTAGAAAAGTTATATGTTAATTTATTACAATATGAAGTATATTCTAAAGTAGCTTCAATAACAGAATTAATTAAAATAAGTTTAATGAATGGTATTACTAAAGAAGAAGAATTTAATAAGTTAAGAGAAATGATTTTAGAGTTAGTTAATAAATTAAATTTTTCTGGAACATTAGATTATGAAGTAGAAGGGCCAATAATTGAAGATGTTTATAAAATGATTTATGAATTTATTAAACAAGAGATTTTGGTATTAGGAAAAAGTAGTACTTTAACTAATTTAAAAGATAATGAATATATAGATAGAGAAGTTAGAAAAGATTTACAATTAATTGATTTAACTGATGAAAAGAATTATGGTATTAATATTAGAAAAAATGAAATAGATGCTAGTGGTATGGATGCATCTTATGCTGATGAAAAACTAATAACTGCAATAGTTAATGTGAGAAATCGTAAACAAAAAAGAAGAAATTTAAAAGAATCTTTGAGAGATTTAGAAGATTATGAAAGTGATTTAAATTATACAGTAGGTATGGCTGAAATATCAGCTGGTAAAATCGAAAAGAATAAAGAACAAAATAATAATGATAGAAAAAAAGATATAAAAAGTTTAGCAGAAAATATTGCCTTTTTAGCAGTTAATTTAGGGGTTTCTGTAGGAATCGTAATTGGATTATTATTTGTTTGGAATAAATCTACTTATAAATCAAAAACTGAATATATGACTAATACAATAACTTATGATACTAATTTAGATTATACGATAGAACAAGATTACAAAGATAATGTTCAAGATGGTGTTTATTTAAATGATTATAGTCTATGGTATCAAAGGACAGATAATGATCAATATTACCGTGTTAAAAGAACTTATAATATAACTGATTTATATAATGTTTATAGTGAGGCAGATTTAACATCATATAATACTAATGCAATTAAGAAGTGTTTTGAAACTGATATAAGTTTAGCTCCTAGTGTAGAAAAATATGAATATAAGTTGGCTTTAGAAGCTGCCGATACTTATCAAAGTATTATCAGATTAATTGAGATTATTGATGTTGATGAAAATGATAGTAGAATTGTTATAGAAGCTGATACTATTAATGGTATTATGAGTGTAATGGGTTATTTACTTGTAATATTTATATTGATTGAAAGTCCATCTTTTGGAAGATATTCAAATACTTGGATACCTTTACTATTAGATATTCGTCTTGTATTATCTAATATCAAATCTTTATTAAAAAGTGCTAAAAATAATAAACAATATGATGCTCAATTAAAAGAAATATCTAATGAATTAACTAATTTTGTGGCAGCTAATCGTGATACTATTGCTAAAGTAGAAGAATTAATTCCTCAATATAAACAAATACCAGAATTTAATGAAGAAATAGAAATAATGGAAAACGCTTTAAATAAAATAAAAAATATTGAAAAGAAATTAGTAAGATAAAAAGACTAGAGAAGAGATTCCTAGTCTTTTTAGTATTCAACAATACATGTAGATTTTTCATTATTAAATAAAGTTTCTTTAATATTAGAACAATTATAATGGGTAACAAATATACCTTTATCAATATAATATTTTTTATTATGTTTACTAGTGTATTCTCTGGTATGAATTAAGGGACTATGATTGTAATATTTAGCTTGAATTGTATCTATAGTAATAAATGAAATGATAAATAATATGAGAATACTTACAATAATTAAAGTAATTTTTAAGTTTTTGTTCATTTTGTCCTCCATCTAAATTATATAATATTATTTTATAATATGCTATATATAATTGTGGTGGCTCTAGCGAATTGTTTTAGTAATTTAATTTTAAAATTATAAATAATAATATATTTTTTTAATTTATTATGTTAAGATAATTATTATGACATAAAACGCTAATATTGACTATGTAATGTTTGTTGATGAAAATGGAAATGGTGGTAGAACTAATACAATTAAAGAAAAAATTGTTGGATATCCTAATTTTAATAATAAGGGTATAAAAGTATTTCCAAAAGAAAAAGATGGATAAACCATCTTATTTCCGTACGCTATACAACGTACCCCGAAGCATTCGCTTCCATAACTAAATGCTACCATACTTAGTTACATTTGTCAATAATAGTATATGCAACAATGTTTTTTTATGTGTGAAATATTAAATATAATGGTTGAAAAAGTGTTAAAATTTAAAAAGTGTGTTAAAATTTATTTTCATAACGACTAATCATGTAATAGTAGAAGAGTTTACTTACTTCTGAATATATACTATTTTTGTTTTATGTGAGTAAATTTTTCAAAAGCTCTTTTTCTCACAATATGATGTGATAAGTCAAGTGATTTAATGCAATCATCAATAGAATCGCTTAATATGTTGCAAGTTACATTACCAGAATTATCTTTTAATGTTCCATTTGGAAAAATGCTAAAGTACGTTGTTTTAAATTCTTCATAATCATTAAAATCTATTTGAATTTGGGTATCAACAGTAACTTGTAAAATTTTTCTTTTTAATTCTTCATATTCTTCATCAGTAATAGAAAAATAATCTTCATTATCTTGTGCTTTATATGTTATGGGATAATATCTAAAAATTTTCCATCTTTGAACATTGTACATTTGTATTAAATTAAAAATAAATGGAATATCATTAATGTTTTGTTTAGTTGCAACAGTGTTAATCTTTATATTTATTTTTCCATTAAATTGGTTTAAATTTTCCAAAGTTTTGGGTAGATGTCTTTCACCTCTTCCCACTTTTTTGTGGTATTCAATGCTTGTGGATTCTAAATCAAATGTTATCCAATCAAAGTAATCTAATATTAAAGTAGCAATTTGATCATTAATTAATAATCCGTTTGTAGTTATTGATAATAAAATGTTTGGATTTTGAGACTTTATATATTTTGCAAGGTCAAATAATTCTTTATATAAAAGTGGTTCTCCTCCCGCAAAAGTTATTTTTTCAACTCCGTGCTCAATAAGTTTGTCAGCTATTTTTTTGTTTTTGTCTAAAGACAAATCATCAATAATTGTTCTATAGCAAAATTCACAAAATTCGTTACATTTTTCTGTGATGTTCCAACATACAGAGTAAATTTTATTCATAATTCCCCCCTAAAATTACTAAATATAATAACATTATACTTGATACATGTCAATTATTATCTTATAATATTTTTTGTGTTCAAGGGGGATGCAATGATAGGTTTGAAAACAGATATGGTTAAATTAGAGCCATATAATTATGAATGGAGAACAGAATTTGAATTTGAGAAAGAAAGATTATTATCTATTTTAAACGAATTTGAAGTTGATGTTCAACATGTAGGAAGCACTTCAATTGAAGGCTGTTTAGCCAAGCCTATTATTGATATTTTTGTGGGAATTGAATCTTTAGAATATGGTGAACAACTTGTACCATTATTAGTTGCAAATGGCTATATTTATGAAGGAAATGGTGGAAGGCCTGGAGAACATTATTTTAAAAAAAGAGAAAATAATGTTACAACTTATCACATTCATATGGCACCAAACTTTGGACAAATATGGAGAAATCAAATTTTATTTAGAGATTATTTGAAAACACATCCTGATATAATGAAAGAATATATAAATTTAAAAATAAATCTATCAATTCAATTCCCTGATGATCGGGAAAGTTATTCAGCAGGGAAAAAGGATTTTATTGAACATGTTATTTATGAAGCTGAAAGGGATTTTCAAAGGAAAGTTAAAAAATAAGGAGAAATAATAAATATGAATAATGATATTCAATTTGAAAAAAACAATATAGTTTTTAATTATAGAGTAGCTATAGTTATAAGAAATGGTGAAAAGATATTAGTACAAAAAGATGATAGAGCTAACCATTATACATTGCCAGGTGGAAGATGTGAATTAGGTGAAAATTCTATTAATACTGGAATGAGAGAGTTTAAAGAAGAAACAGGTATTGATATTACATTAAAAAAGAAAATTGGGATGATAGAAAATTTTTTTGTTTCAAGTTTTAATGGTAAAAATTATCATGAAATATTAATGATTCATGAATATGAATTCAATGATTATAATTTGTATAGTAAGTCATCAATAGCAAATATTGAAGAAAAGAAGAAAGAGCATTTAACTTATATATGGCTAAATACTTCTGAATTAAAAGAATCTAATTTTAAACCTGAAATAATTTTGGAAATGATAGAGAATAAAGAATTCCAACATTATATATTTGATTAAAAGCTATATATAGGTAAATAGGGAATGTATCAACAGGAATATATGTTAAATAAAAACTATAGCAAATAAAAAATCTCATATTTCTGAGATTTTTTTTATAATCTAAATGGTGCGAGTGACGTAGTAATCTACAACTTTTTGTAATGTTAAAGATTTTATTATATAAAAATAGTAATCATTAGTAATACTTTAGTGCAAATTTTCCTGCATGCATCGAAAAATATGTATTTTTATGATAAAATTATATTAGGTGATTAATAATGAACAATATAAATTTCGATAACATTAAAGTAGCAATCTTTGACTTTGATAATACATTAGCTATTCATAAAGATAAAGATTTTCTAAAACATCGTCGAGAAAGTGAAGATAATTTTTTGAATTATTATTTAAAAGCATATTTAAATCCAAACTCTTTCTATGAAGATATTGAGCCATGTACTAAATCAGATAAATTATATGAATTAATTACTGCTTTAAAAAATAAAGGTGTTAAATTATATTGTTTATCTGGAATGAGATTTTCATTTCATTTAAAAGCAAAGCAAATCTTTGTTAATAAATATTATGGTGATGATATAGAGGTTATTTCAGCCAAAAATCAAGAAACTAAAGTAGATGCTGTAAAAATTATTAGTCGTATTCATAATTGCAGTATGAATGAGATATTGTTTGTTGATGATGTAGAAGAAAATATTATCAGATTAAAAGATATCGGTGTTCATTCTTTATTATCAGATGAAGTTGAATCACTATTAAATAGTATGGAATAAAAGCAGAAATGTTATAGAAAAAGATTATAAAAATTAGTTTAAATTATTTTTTGATATTTTGTCTTTGACAAAATAATTAACCACCTAGGTATTTTGACAAGTGTATCAAAATACCTTATTGAAAAACAATAAAATTAATTAATGTTCGATTGTTTTATAA
>CANQFH010000009.1 GCA_947598425.1 uncultured Bacilli bacterium
ATGCTGCGACTGGAGTAGTGTATCCCATTACTATTATAGCTGTTGCTTTTGCTTGGTGTTTTGGTGATGGTGCTGCCGCTTATCTATCTTTATGTCAAGGAAGAAAAGATACTAAGAATGCCCATATTGCTATTGGTAATAGTATCTTTATGACATTTATTATTAGTATTATCTTTTTAATATTAGGTTTTATTTTTAAAGATCAATTATTATATTTATTTGGAGCTAGTTCTAAAAGTATTAATTTAGCTCGGGATTATTACGTAATTATTTTAACATTTATTCCTATTTACATGTTAGGAAATAGTATGAATGCTATCATTAGAGCTGATGGTTCTCCAGCATTTTCGATGCTTGCCACTGCAGTTGGTGCTATCACTAATATTATTTTAGATCCTATCTTTATTTTCGGATTTAGCTGGGGTATTAAAGGAGCAGCATACGCTACTATAATTGGACAAATTGCGACATTAATATTGTCTATCATTTATTACACTAGAACTAAAACCTTTAAATTAAATTTAAATAGTTTTAAAATGAACTTTAAAATATTTAAAAATGTAATTATTTTAGGAATATCAACATTTATTACTCAAATGAGTATTGTCATTATATCTTTAGTATGTAATATTATGTTAGCTAAATATGGTAAATTGAGTAAATATGGAGCTGATATCCCTATAGCAGTTATTGGAATTACAATGAAAGTATTTTCTATTGTTATCAATATTATTGTAGGTATTATTTTAGGGGCTCAACCAATCTTAGGCTATAATTATGGTGCTAAAAAAGTTGATAGAGTTAAAGAGACATTTAAAAAAGTTGCTATTAGTTCATTATTAGTAGGTATAGTTTCTACTATCATTTTTGAATTAAGTCCCCGTTTAATTATTAGTATATTTGGCTCTAATGAAGAATTATATATGGAATTTGCCACCTTAACATTTAGATTATTTCTAATGTTAGTAACATTTACTTGTTTAATTAAAATGACTTCTATATTCTTTCAAGCAGTTGGTGATGCTTTACAATCTGCAGTAGTATCTCTTGCCCGTGACATCTTATTTTTTATTCCTTTAGTTATTATTTTACCTAAATATTGGGGTATCAAAGGCATCTTAATTGCAGCTCCAATCGCGGATGGTTTAGGAATAATAGTAACCATTATTCTTGTAATTATTTTCTTTAAAAAATTATCAAAAGAAAATAACTATAGTAATGCTAATATAGAAGAATCTCAAGAAGGAGTAATTATTACTATTTCGAGAACTCATGGTAGCCAAGGAAAAGCTATTGGTAAGTTAGTTTCAGAAAGATTAAATATACCTTATTACTATAAAGAACTAACTGCAATTGCTGCTAAAGAAAGTGGTTTAGATCAAGAATTTATTTCTAATATTAATAGAGATAAAGATATCTTACATGAATTATATTTAACTACTTCTCCCGTTAAATATGCTATTTTAGCTCAAGAAAAAGTTATTAAGTTAATTGCATCTAAAGGTTCTTGTGTTATTGTAGGCAGAGCTGCTGATTATGTATTAAGAAATAATAAAAATATAGTTAGAATATTTATTTCAGCTCCTATGGATTATCGTATTCAAAATATTATGCAAATGTATAAAGATAATAAAAATACTGCTAAAAAGCATATTGAATCTTCTGATAAAAATCGAAAAAGTTATTATGAAATGATATCAGGTAAATCTTGGGGTGATGCTAATAATTATGATTTGTGTATAAATTCTAGTATAGGTAAAGAAAAAGTTGCTGATTTAATCTGTGAATATATCAAAAGAAAATAGTACTATATATAGTTTATACGTGTTATAATTATTATGGAGATGATTATAATGAAAAAAAATATAAAAACTACTGAAGCTATATTTCCAATGCCAGTATTGATGATTGCTACATATAATGAAGATGGTACTGTAGATGTTATGAATGCTGCTTGGGGCATGATGTTAGATCGTGATGTTATTGCTTTAAATTTAACTGAAAGCCATAAAACGGTTCAAAATATTAAGAATAATAAAGCTTTTACAGTTAGTATTGCTGATGCTAAACATGTTAAGGAAGCTGATTATTTTGGTATAGCTTCCGCTAATAAAGATAAGGATAAATTTGCAAAAAGTGGTTTAACTTATGAAAAATCCCCATTAGTTAATGCTCCTATAATTAATGAGTTTCCAATATGTATGGAATGTGAATTTATTGAGTATCAAAGTAATGATTATGGCTGTGGTGTTGTTGGCAAGATAGTTAATGTTTCCGCCAATGAAGAAGTAATAACTAATGATAATGTTGATATTACTAAATTAAACGCTATTGCTTTTGATCCATATACTCATGGTTATTATAAAGTTACTGAGAAAGTCGGTAATGCTTTTAAAGATGGTATGGAAATAAAATAATAAAAGACATTATTTTACAACTTAGTAATTATTATAGTTGCAATAATTTAAGATTATTGTATAATGATTAATGTGATTATTACCATCAAGGAGGAAGATAGTGCGAAGATGTAATCGATGCCATATTAATGCAATTGGAAATATTGATACTTTTAAAGAAAATAAAGCATACAATATTAAAATTACAAATCATGGTATTATTAAAAATGATTATAGAGCTAGTTGTTATTTATGTTCTTATGGTGGTTTTAATAATTTAGAATATATTCATAAAAGAAAAAGAAAGTATTCTTTTCATGAATAATATCTATTAATTAATAATTTGATATTTATTCTTAGTAATAGAATAGTATCTTTTTTTTATTTTAAAATGTTACCTTGATAACTTAATATTTACATAGTATAATAAGGGTATCAAAGAGGAAAGTGTTGATATTGAAGGATAGTAAAAGAGATATATTTAATAAAATAGTATTACTTTTTGCTATTGGTAGCATTTTTGGTGCTTATTATGAAGAAATAATGCATTTTATTAAATATTTATGGTTAGAAGGTAATATTGTTTTAGTTTCCAGAAGTGGTTTAGTTTATGGACCATTTAGTCCTGTTTATGGCATAGCGGTAGTATTACTATATTTATTTTTCTGTTTTAAAGAAAGAAAATGGTATACCAATTATTTTTTAGGTTGTTTTATTTGTGGATCTTGTGAATATTTAGCAAGTTTTATTCAAGAAAAAGTATTTGGTAGCATTAGCTGGGATTATTCTAATTTATTTTTAAATATTAATGGTCGAACTACAGTACCAATAATTATTGCTTGGGGCTTTTTAACTTTATTATTTGTGTATGTTATTTATCCTTTTTTAAATAAACTATATCATAAAATATCTCCTAAAGTTGTCAATATTTTTGCTATTATAGTTTGTTCCTTCTTATTATTTGATGTTACAGTCTCAGCTTTAGCGGTGCATCGTCAAAGAGAAAGACACAACAATATTGCTCCGACAAACTTTGTTGATAGATTTTGTGACAAACATTATCCTGATGAATTATTAAATAAAATATATGAAAATTTAATTGAAATCGACTATAATAAATAGAAAGAGGTTTATTTATGGAAAATAAAAATGAAAAAGTTGGTATTATTTTAATTATTGTTGGTATTGTAATAATATTTATTGGGGAATTTTTTATTGTCGGAAGTATTGTATATCGGAAATTCCAACAAGAAGTTAATGAATGTAATGATTATGAATATGAGTATTCAGAAGAAAGTATTGTCTATGATTATAATTGTAGTTTTACTAGAACTTATCGTGTTGTTAATTTATTCAAAGATTATATCTCTGAAGTTCCTGAATCTTCTTATATTGCTATAGATAGCTATCAAAATCATTATTTAGAATTATTAAGATTACCAAGTAGTCAAAAAGAAGGTTTAGAAGAAGATAAATATTATGAATTTACATTTAGTATTAAAGGTAAAACTGATTATGAATTAGAAGATATGGAAGATATGTTTGATTATATCGATGAAGATAATCGTTTCTTTAATGTTTCATTAAGCATTGCTGCTACTGATAA
Organism: uncultured Bacilli bacterium; assembly: GCA_947598425.1. Taxonomy (GTDB): domain Bacteria; phylum Bacillota_I; class Bacilli_A; order RF39; family UBA660; genus SIG200. The sequence goes on from CANQFH010000009.1 coordinate 4,003, forward strand.
AGAAGGAATGGCTCAAATAAATGAACCGATATGTAGATATCATCGTATTTATAGAAACAATACTGAAAATACAATAATGTAATTGCATATATAATTAATTATTGTTAAAATAATTATTTGTAAAAAAAGGAATGATTATTTTATGGAGAAAATTAATTATAAAGATATTGATTATAATAAGTTAGAAAAAAGTGAAAATCAAGGTACGCAAAGTTTAGTTTTAATTGATAATGATAAATGTATTAAATTATTTAAGTTTTTATATGATTATCAAAAGAGAGATATGTATCGTAAATTTATATATTTAGATGGCATGCATATTGATGGGATTATAATGCCTGAAGAATTAATAGTAAATGGAGAATTACTTGAAGGTTTTACAATGCCATATTTTAAAAATTCGGAAACTATATTTAAACGTTTTAGTTCTAATAGATTATTAGATACTAAAGAATTTTTTGATGTTGTTTTAAAATGTTGTGATATTATTAAAAAAGCCCATCAAGAGGGAATTATTTTTCAAGATTTATCTTTTTCTAATATATTAATAGATAAAGATAATAAGGTTATGTTTAATGATATTGATAGTTGTACATATCAAGGTATTAGTTCTCATTACATATCTAATATTTTAAACCATTATTTAGATTATGCTGGTTATGAAGATATTAATTTTACTAAAGAAACTGATTTATTATCTTTCTTTTTATCTTTTTATCATTTATTATATTATAAAGAAATCCAAGATTTATCTAAAAAAGAATATTATCAATTATTTAATAAATTAGAAACTATTCGTAATGGTCATAATGTATTTAGTAGAGTTAAACGTACTGCTGGAGTTCGAATCCCTTATTTAGATGAATTAATAAGTTTAGAAGATGATTATGTTATCGATAGAATGACTCAAAAAAATTATCGTAAAAGAATTAAAAAATAATTTTATTTAATATTTATTTATATTATAATTAATAAAAGGAGATAGTATGATATTAAAAGAAAATAGTAAAGGTACTTTAATAGTAATCTCAGCACCTTCTGGAGCTGGAAAGGGCACAATAATTAATAAATTATTAGAAAGAGATAATAAAACTAGATGGTTATCGATATCAACAACTTCTAGAGAAATAAGAAGTAATGACATCCCAGGAGTTACTTATAATTTTGTGAGTGAAGAAGAATTTATTAATAAGATAAAAGAAGGTTATTTTTTAGAATATACTAATTATGCTGGTAATTATTATGGGACACCTAAGGGTGCTATTGAAGAAAAATTAAACCAAGGTATTGATGTCATCTTAGAGATTGAAATTGAAGGAGCTTCTAATATAAAAAAATTAGTTCCGGAAGCAATATTTATTTTTATTATGCCACCTTCACTAAAAGAATTAGTTAGAAGATTAAAATTAAGAGGAACTGATAGTGATGCTAAAATTATTGAAAGATTTAAAAAAGCTTATCAAGAAATAAATGAGGTATCTAAATATAATTATGTAGTTGTTAATGATATTTTAGATGATGCAGTAGCTAAAGTCGAAGCTATTCTTAAATCAGAAAAATGTCGTGTAGATCGTATTGAAGATGTTTATTTAGATACTAAAGAAGAAGAAATTCATGAATTATTATGTAGTGAAGAATTTAAATAATTATTCATCTTTATAAGTAATATCATAATTACTTGGACCTTTAATACATTTACCTTCTAAGTTAAAACGTGAAGCATGACATGGACAATCCCATGTTTTTTCAACTTCATTAAATATTAGGCTACACCCCATATGAGGACATTTATTAATTACTTTATAAACTTTATTTTTATCTTGATATTCTCCAATTAAAGTACCATTAATATTTTTAAAACTAACTTTATTAGAATACCATTTTTTATTTTTATTAATTTTACTTTTCATATAACCTAGTATATTATAATTTAAATTCATTAATATTTCTTTATAATTAATAACACTATTAACTCTTAAAGGATTACATAAACTTTGATATTTATTCTTTTTATTTAATATCATATTACTTAATATTAAACCAGCTAAAGTTCCATTAGTCATTCCCCAAGTATTATAACCAGTACCAATTAGTAGATTATAATTATCTTTTTGGATACATCCTATATAAGGTATTTTATCTACAGTTAATAAATCATCATTTTTCCATACATATATTGGTCTTAATCCCATTTCTTTAGCCATATTAATGGAATTTTGATAATTATTTTTTTCATTTAAATTACTAGATAAATTGGATTTATTATTAGCATATATAGCATATTCATTATCATTTTTATAATATCTTAAAGATTCCTTATTACTAAGATAATTTTTATTAATAAATTGATGGTAACTAGCAGTTATATAAGATTTTTCAATTCTTGTTTTTAAAGGCATAAAATATGGAAATAAAAAGAAAGGATAATGACATGCTAAAACTATTTTTTTAGTTTTAATAATATTATTTACCGTATAACAAAGATAATTATCATTTAATTTAGATATTTTAATTATTTTAGTATTTTCATATATTTCTTTATTGTTATTAATACAAATATTTTTTAATGCTTGTAAGTATTTTAAGGGATTAAATTCATAAGTATCAGATACACTAATGGCATATTTACTAGGTAAAAAGATATTTTCATGTTCTTTTACATTAGCACCAAAACTAGTTAATAATTCTTTTTCTACTTTTAAATTATTAATACTAAATTCGTTATTAGTATATATAAATGATTCTACTTTTTCTAAACTACAAGCAATCTTTTCTTTTTTAATAATATTTACTATTTTGTTAATCGTGTCTTTTTGACTTTCATAATATCTTTTAGCAACATCTTTATTATATTTCTTACTAATATTACTATAGTTCAAATCTTGTAAGTAAGTTATTTTAGCAGTTGATCTACTAGTTATACCATTACCAATTATATTACTATCAACTAAAGCTATTTTTAAATTAGTATCTTTTAAATTATATAATGTTGATAATCCAGTAATTCCACCACCAATAATAAGAACATCTACCTCGATATTTTTATTTAATTTTTTAATCTTATCATTTCTTTTATCTTTTGTCCAAATGCTAAAATATTTCAATTATATCACCATAATTAGTATGGATTAAAATATAATGTTTATGAATTCATATTGCTAAATTATCCGAATAATATTAAAATGAATTTAGAAAGAAGGAATTATAATGGTTCAAGAAATAACTGAAAAAGAATTTAATGAAGTTATTAAAAATGGGATAGTTGTAGTAGATTGTTATGCACCTTGGTGTGGTCCTTGTCGCTTGTTAGCACCAATATTAGATGAAATTGCCGAAACTAAAAGTAATATTAAATTCTATAAATTGAATACTGATGTAGCTGAAGAAGTTTGTTTAAAATATAATATTATGTCTATTCCTAATGTCTTAATATTTAAAGATAATAAATTAGTAAATAATATAATTGGTTTAAAAGATAAAGAAGAAATTATTAATTTATTAGATAATATTTAAGAATAAATAATTAATATTATTCCATAATAAAAATAGAAAGGGATAATATTAATGAATGAGAATTTAGAATTATATAAACATATTTATAAAGATAGTGATATGGCCATATTTACTATAAATAAATTATTAAAAGATTTAAAAGAGAAAGATAATAAAATAAAGGGAGTTATTGAAGATATTTTAAAAGAGTATGAAAAATATTATATTGAAAGTAAAGAATATTTAGAAAGTAATAATACTAGTTTAGATGAGAATACTCCTCTTAGTAAAATGGGTGCTAGTATGGGTATTAAAAAAGAAGTTAAAAGTGATAATAGTGATGCTAGTATAGCTGAAGTATTAATACAAGGTATTGCTATGGGTAGCTTAGATATGGAAAAGAGAATAACTAATTATAAAAAAGAAGTAGATAAGAAAGAATTAAAGTTTGCAGAAGAATTTTTAAAATTCCAACAAAAAACTATTAATGAATTAAAAAAGTATTTATAAAAGTATAATGTAATGTTATGCTTTTTTCTTTAGAATTTAAGATATTTTTGATATAATACCAGTAGGTGAATTTTCATGTTAGTAACAAATGATTGGGAAGACTATAAAATATTAAAAGCTAGTAATGGTAAGAAGTTAGAAAGTTGGCATAACATTTTATTATTAAGACCAGATCCTGTCGTAACTTGGGATTTAGGAGATTTTCAAAATTATCCCATAAATGCTACTTATTATCGTAGTAATACTGGAGGAGGGCATTGGGAAAATAATTTAAAAACTCCTGAAAATCGGATAGTAAGTTATCATGATTTAAAATTTTTAATTAAAGAAATGGGATTTAAACATACAGGATTATTTCCAGAACAAGCAAGTAATTGGAATTATATTCGTAATAAGATAAAAGGTAAAGATAATATAAAAGTTTTAAATTTATTTGCTTATACTGGAGCCTCAAGTATTGCGGCTTTAAAAGAAGGCGCTACTGTTGTTCATGTCGATTCTTCTAAAGGAATGATTGAATGGGCTAAAGAAAATGTTAAAATAAATAATTTAGAAAATCAAGAAATCCATTTTTTAATTGATGATGTTATTAAGTTTGTTAAAAGAGAAGCAAGACGTGGTAATAAATATGATGGTATTATTATGGATCCTCCTAGTTATGGTCGTGGTGCCAATGGTGAAGTTTGGTCTTTAGAAAAAGATTTAGAGAATTTAATTAAGTTATGTAAAGATATTTTAAAAGAAGACTTCTTATTTTTCATAGTTAATACTTATTCTACTAATCTTCCTAGTATCAGTTTAGCTAATATTTTAAAAATTAATTTTCCTAATAAAAATATTTTAGTAGATGATTTAGCTTTACCTATAGATAATAGTAATCTTTATTTATCATGTGGCATAACTGGAAGGGTCGAAAATGAATAATTTAAATATATTATATGAAGATAATCATCTTTTAGTTGTCGAAAAATATCCTAATGTATTATGTCAAAGTGATTATACTAAAGATTTAGATTTATTAACAATGTTAAAAAGTTATTTAAAAGAAAAATATCATAAACCAGGGAATGTTTATTTAGGTTTAGTGCATCGTTTAGATAGACCAGTCGGAGGAATAATGGTCTTTGCTAAAACTAGTAAAGCTGCTCAAAGATTATCTTTAGCTATTCAAAAACATGAAATTACCAAAGAATACTTATTAGTATGTCATGGTAAAGTAGATAATAATGGGATAATGGAAGATTATATTTTAAAACAAGATGATAAAAGTATTATTGATAATACTGGTAAATATGCTAAATTAGAGTATCAATTATTAGATTATAAAGATAATTTAAGTTTAGTTAAAGTTAATTTAATTACTGGAAGACACCATCAAATAAGAGTCCAATTTGCATCTCGTAATCATGCTTTATATGGAGATCAATTATATGGAATTCAAGATAAAAAACCTATTGCTTTATATGCTTTTCATTTAAAATTTAATCATCCGGTTACAAAAGAAGTAATGGATTTTAAATTATATCCTAAAAATGGTATCTGGGGGATTTTTAATTATGAAGCATGAATTATTAGTACCAGTTGGTAATATGCCTTCTTTAATCTGTGCCATTAATGCTGGTGCTGATGCAGTTTATTTGGGTGGTAAAAAATTTGGTGCCCGAGCTTATGCTCAAAATTTTACTTTAGAGGAAATTGATACCGCAACTAAAATGTGTCACTTATATGGTGTTAAAATTTATATTACTGTTAATACTTTAGTTTATGAAGATGAATTAGAAGAAGCCTTTAATTATGTTAAAGAATTACATCAAATTGGAGTAGATGCTCTTATAATGCAAGATATTGGTTTAATAGATTTAGTACATAAAAGACTTCCTAATTTAGAAATCCATGCTTCAACTCAAATGCATAATCATTCTAAAGAAAGTATTGAATTTTTAAAAAGTTTAGGTATTAAAAGAATTGTCTTTGCTAGAGAATTACCTTTAAATTATATTAATTCCATTGATACTGAATTAGAAAAAGAAGTCTTTATTCATGGTTCTTTATGTATCTCTTATAGTGGTCAATGTTATTTTTCAAAACGGGTTTTAAATCGTAGTGGTAATCGTGGTGAATGTGCTGGAATGTGTCGTCTTACTTACTCATTATATGAAAATAGTAATTTAATTAAAGAACCAGCTTATTTATTAAGTCCCAAAGATTTGTGTTCTATCCCTTATTTTAAATCTTTAATGGCTAGTAATATTAAATGTTTTAAAATTGAAGGACGAATGAAATCTTCAGAATATGTTTATATGGTAACTAAAATATATCGGAATTTAATAGATCAATATGAAAATAACCAAGAATTAAAAGTTAATGAAGAAGACTACTATTATTTACAAGCTATCTTTAATAGAGATTATACTGAAGGATATCTTCATAATGATTATGATATTATAAATATGGATGCTCCTAATCATCAAGGTATTAAAGTTGGTGATGTTATAGCTTTTAATAATAAAAAAATTAAAATTAAATTATGTCATGATTTAAGACAATTTGAAAGTATTCGTTTTCAAAATAATACTGGTTTAACTATTAATTTTATGTATGATAATAAAGATAATTTAATAAATAAAGGCCATAAAGGTGAATATATTTATTTAGATAATATCATTAATTTAAAAGAACTTGGAGAAGTAATGCTTACAAAACCTCTTTTGGATATACCTAATACAATAATTAAAAAAATACCTATAAATATTAAATGTATTGCTAAATGTCAACAACAATTAGAAATAATAGTAACTGATGATGAAAATACCGTTAATATTTTAAGTGATAATGTTTTAGAAGTAGCAAGTAAAGTAAAAATGTCTTTAGAAAGAGTTAAAGAATCTTTAAGTAAGATTGGTAATACGTCATTTATAATAAATAATATTGATATTGATATGGATCCAGATGTTTTTATTCCCATGAGTATTTTAAATAATTTAAGAAGATTAGTATTAGATAAATTAAAAAATACTAGAGAAAATAAATGCCCTAAATTTATTTTAAAAGATTATAAAGAAGCTAATATTAAACAAGATATTACACATAATTTAAATATTTTAGTTAGAAATAAAGAACAAATAAGGGCATGTATAGATGCCAATATTCAAAATATTATTGTTAAAGATGAAAAATTATATGAAAAAGGTTTTATTTATAAAGTACCTCGAGATAATATTAATCATGAGTATTCTTTTGATAAATTATTATTAACTGATTATGCTAGTATGCTAAAATATAGAGGTATGACTGATTACTTTTTAAATATAACTAATCATTATTCTTTAAATATAATTAGTAAATATACTAATTGTACAATGTTATCGATAGAATGTAATTTAGATAATTTAAAAGATATTATGAATCATAGTAATAATAAGAATGTTGAAGTATTTATATATGGTAATATAGAATTAATGTTACTTAAATATTGTCCATTAAATAAGTTAGTGAATAAAGATAAAGTATGTCAAGTATGCTCTAATAATAATCATTATTATTTAAAAGATCGTAATAATTGTTATTATAAATTAGAGAATAACTCTACTACTCATAGTACTACTATATTAGATACTAATAAAATTGATTTAATAGATAATATTAAGGAATTAAATGATATGGGGATAACTAATTATCGGATAGAATTATTAGATGAAGATTATAATGAAGTAATGGAGTTAATAGAAAGAGTAAGAAAAATATGGAAGAGTTAATAAAGGAATTAGAAATAAAGTTAAATATCAAAAAAGATAGTATTAAAAATACTTTAAAATTATTAGAAGAAGGGAATACTATTCCATTTATAGCCAGATATCGTAAAGAAGTAACTAATAATTTAGATGAAATGCAAATAAGAAGTATTGAAGTTGAATATAGTTATTTAGTTAATTTACAAAAGAGAAAAGAAGAAGTTAAAAGATTGATAGATGAAAAAGGTTTATTAACCGCAGAATTAGTAAAAAAGATTGATAATGCCAATAAATTAGTAGAGTTAGAAGATATTTATCGACCTTTTAAGGAAAAGAAGAAAACTAAAGCTACTGATGCTATTAATAATGGGTTAGAACCTTTAGCTAAAATGATTATGAGTTTTAATATTAATAATATTAAAGAAGTTGCTAAGAAATATTTAAATGATAAAGTTAAAGATATTGATACTGCCATATTGGGAGCTCAATATATTATTGCTGAATGGATAAGTGATAATGATTATTATCGTAAACAAATAAGATATTTAACTTATCATAATGGTTTATTAAGTGTTAAAAAGAAGAAAAATAGTATAGATGAAAATAAAGTATATGAAATGTATTATGATTTTAATAGCCCTGTTAAAAGTATGAAAATGTATCGGGTATTAGCTATTAATCGAGGTGAAGATGAAGGTATATTAAATGTTAATATTGATATTAATGAAAATTTAATTTATGAATTTTTAAATAGTAAAATAATTAAAAATAATAATAATGAAGAAGTCGTAAAGATAGTAAAAGATGCTATTAAAGATAGTTATAAAAGATTAATAAAGCCTTCAATTGAAAGAGAAATAAGAAATGAATTATCTAATGAAGCCGAAGATGTTGCAATTGCTAACTTTAGTGAAAATTTAGAAAAATTATTAATGCAACCGCCTATTAAAGAAAAGATCGTTTTAGGGTTTGATCCTGCATACCGTACTGGTTGTAAATTAGCAGTTATTGATGCTACTGGTAAACCTTTAGATATCAGTGTTATCTATCCTCATGAACCTAAATGTGAATATGAAAAAAGTAAACAACATATTCTAAACTTAATAGATAAATATCAAATTGATATTATTGCTATTGGTAATGGTACAGCTTCTAGAGAATCAGAGGCTTTTATAGCGGATGTTATTAAAAATGCTAAAAGAAAAGTAGAATATATTATAGTTAGTGAAGCTGGAGCATCTGTTTATTCTGCTAGTAAATTAGCTATAGAAGAGTTTCCTAATCTGCATGTTGAAGAAAGAAGTGCTATATCTATTGGTAGAAGATTGGAAGATCCTTTATCAGAATTAGTGAAAATAGATCCTGAAAGTATTGGAGTTGGTTTATATCAACATGATGTTACTGAAAAGAAATTAAAAGAAAGTCTTGAATTTACTACAGAAAAAATAGTTAATAAAATTGGAGTTAATCTCAATACGGCATCAGCATCGATATTAAGATATATCTCGGGTTTAACTAAGAGTAATATTGATAAGATAATAGAATTTAGAAATAAATATGGATTATTTAAAAATAGAGAAGAATTACTTAAGAAAAAGATTTTATCATCTAAAGTTTATGAACAATCTATTGGATTTTTAAGAATATTAAATGGTGATAATATCTTAGATCAAACTAGTATTCACCCTGAAAGTTATGATAATACTTTAAAATTGTTAGAATACTTAAAATTAGATTCTAAAGATATAGGTACTGATAAATTAAAAGAAGCCTTAAATAATATTGATGTTGATAATATAAGTAAGATATTAAATATCGATATATATACTTTAAATGATATTATTGTAGCTTTAATAAGTCCTAATAGAGATCCTCGAGATATGTTACCTAAACCGCTACTTAAAAAAGATGTTCTCCATTTAGAAGATTTAAAAGTAGGAATGAAATTACAAGGTACAGTTAGAAATGTTGTTGATTTTGGTTGCTTTGTGGATATTGGAATTAAAAATGATGGTTTAGTTCATATATCTAAAATGACTGATAAATATATTAAACATCCTAGTGAAATACTAGCAGTTGGTGATATTATTGATGTTTATGTAGATGATATTAATTTAGAAAAACAAAAAGTATCTTTAAGTATGAAAGAAGTAAATAGTTAATTTATTTCTTTTTATTTATTACACTATATCGTAAAAAAATATAAATATTAAAAGTTATTACGGTTAATCGTAATAATTTTATAAAAATAACATGGATTAAAAATAGAATTCTTTTTCGAGTATTGTTGAAAACCCTTAAGTTTTCAACAAAATAATTTAAAAAATACTAATAATATGATAAAATACTAACTAGGAAGTGAGATTATGAAAGTACGTACAAGATTTGCACCATCACCAACTGGTTTTATGCATATTGGTAATTTAAGAACAGCTATATTTGAATATTTAGTAGCTAAAAAATATAATGGCGATTTTATATTAAGAATAGAAGATACTGATCAAGAAAGAAAAGTAGAGGGTGCTATTGATTTTATTTATAAAACTTTAGAATTATGTGGTTTTAAAATAGATGAAGGCCCTAATAATCCTAAAGAATGTGGACCTTATATCCAAAGTGAAAGAAAAGATATTTATAAAAAATATGCTGAAGAATTAGTAAGTAAAGGTAAAGCATATTATTGTTTTTGTAGTGAAAAAGAATTAGAAGAAATGCGTGAAAAAGCAGCTTTAAGAAAAAGACCATTTTTATATGATGGTAGATGTTCTAAGTTAAGTAAAGAAAAGATTGCTGAAAACTTAGCTAATGGTATTCCTTATGTTATTAGACAAAAAATGCCGAAGATAGGAACTACTGTAATTGAAGATTTAATATATGGTAAAATTAAAATAGATAATAGTATCTTAGATGATCAAATATTAATAAAAAGTGATGGTTTTCCAACATATAATTTTGCTAATGTTATTGATGATCATTTAATGGGAATTACTCATGTTATTAGAGGTAAGGAATATTTAGATCAAACTGCGAAATATAATTTATTATATGATAGTTTTGGATGGGAAAAACCAACATATATTCATGTTGCTATGGTTCTAGGAAGTGATGGTAATAAATTATCTAAGAGAAATGGTGATGCTTCATTTATGGATTTATATAATGAAGGTTATTTACCAAGTGCGATAGTTAATTATTTAGTTTTATTAGGATGGAGTCCAAGTAATAATCAAGAAGTATTTACTATGGAAGAATTAATAAATAATTTTGATGAAAAAAGAATTAGTAAGTCTTCAAGTAGTTATGATGTAAAAAAATTAAATTGGTTTAATCAAAAATATATAAAGAATTTACCAGATGCAGAATATTTAAAATTTATAAGACCATTTCTAACTTTAGATGTTAGTGATAAAAGTGAAGAATGGGTTAATAAATTATTATTAATATATAAAGATCATATATCTTATGGTAAAGAAATAAATGAAGTAGTAGATATTTTCTTTAAAGATGAAATTCATATCAGTGATGAATTACAAGAATTTTTAAATAGTGATGAAGCTATACCTAAAGTTATTAGTGAATATCGTCATGAAATTAGTAAAATAGAAGATTGGAATATTGAAAATATAGCTAAAGTAATAGATATTGTTAAAGAGAAAACGGGAGTAAAGGGTAAATTATTATATATGCCAATTAGAATTAAAATAAGTGGTGTTGAACATGGCCCTGAACTTCCAGATGAAATATATTTGATTGGTAAGGAAAAAGTGTTAGATAGATTAAAATAAAGGAGAGGGTAATTTGAAAATATATAATACCTTAACTAAAAGATTAGAAGAGTTTAAACCTCATGAAGAAGGAATAGTGAGAATGTATACATGTGGTCCCACAGTATATCATTATCAACATATAGGTAATATTAGAACGTATATTATTGAAGATATATTTGAACGGACTTTTAATTATTTAGGTTATAAAGTGCAAAGAGTTATGAATATTACCGATGTTGGTCATTTAAAAAGTGATGGCGATACTGGAGAAGATAAAATGGCTATTGCTATGGAAAGAGAACATAAATCATCAAAAGAAATAGCGACATTTTATACTAATGAATTTAAAAAAGATTGTTCACTAGTCAATATTAAATGGCCGAAGACAGTAGTTAATGCTACTCAAGAGATAGATATGTATATTAAAATAATTAGTAAATTATTAGATACTGGCTATGCTTATGAAAGTAATGGTAATATTTATTTTGATACTAGTAAATATCCTAAATATTATGAATTATCAGGAAGAAGTAGAGAAGAGTTAATTGTAGCTAGTCGTGATGATGTTTCTTTAGATGAAAATAAAAAGAATCCTGCTGATTTTGTTTTATGGTTTACGAATTCCAAGTTTGGTAATCAAGAATTACAATGGGATAGTCCTTTTGGAAGAGGATTCCCTGGTTGGCATATTGAATGTTCTGGTATTGCTATTAAATATTTAGGAGAATACTTAGATTTACATTTTGGAGCAGAAGATGCTGTATTTCCTCATCATACTAATGAGATTGCTCAAAGTGAAGCTTACTTAGGACATAAATGGTGTAATTATTGGGTACATTTATCTTGGCTTTTAACTAATAATGTTAAAATGAGTAAGAGTTTAGGCCATATTTTAACTGTATCTAAATTACAAGAAGAAGGCTATAATCCATTAAGTTTTCGTTATATGTGTTTACAAAGTCATCATCGTAAACAATTATCTTTTAATTATGAACTTTTAGATAGTGCTGAAAATGCTTATAAAAAATTAAAAAATAAAGTATTAAGTTTAAATAAAGAAGGAAGTATTAATAAAGAAGAATTTGCTAAATATCAAGAAATATTTAAAAATCACTTAGAAGACGATTTAAATACTGCCAATGCTCTAGCGACATTATATGATGTGTTGAAAAGTGATCTTAATGATAATACTAAATATGCTTTAATTGAAGATTTTGATCAAGTTTTAGGATTAGATTTAACGAAAGAAGTTCAAGTTAATAATCATATTGATGAAGAATTTATTCAAAGTAAAATTAAAGAAAGAAATATAGCTAAAGAAAATAAAAATTACGAATTAGCAGATAAAATTAGATTAGAATTATTAGAAAAAGGTATAATATTAAAAGATACTAGAGAAGGTACAATATACGAGGTGAAATAATGGATTTATTATTATATTTATTAATATTAATTATTCCCACAATTGCTCAAATTAAAATTAGTTATTCTTATAGTAAATATCAGAAGATAACTAGTAAAAAAGAATTAACGGGGTTTGATGTTGCTAGAAAAATATTAGATGAAAATGGTTTAGATGATATTTATGTGGTAGAAGTAAGTGGTTATTTAACAGATCATTATGATCCTAAAAGGAAAGTAGTAAGATTATCTAAAGATGTTTTTCATGGTAATAGTATAGCTTCAGTCTCTGTTGCAGCTCACGAATGTGGTCATGCTATTCAAGATAAAGAAAATTATGTCTATATGCGTATAAGAAGTATGTTAGTTCCAGTAGTTAATTTTGTTTCAATATTTTCATGGATAATAATTTTAGTTGGCTTATTAATTGAATATTTTCAAATATTTTATATAGGTATAGCATTTATTAGTTTAAGTTTAATATTTCAATTAGTAACATTACCAGTAGAATTTAATGCTAGTAGTAGAGCTAAGAAAGAGTTAGTTAAATTAAAATTAATAGATAAAAAAGAATTACAAGAATCAAGTAATATGTTAGCAGCTGCTGCGATGACTTATGTTGCTTCAGTTTTATCTAGTGCTTTGGAAATAATTAGATTAATATTAATTTTTAATGATAATAATAGATAAAATATATAAAGGAATGTGAAAAAAGCATTCTTTTTTATTTGGTAAAATTTTGACAATCGGGGAGATAAGTCAATAGATTAGACAGGTAAAAGAGGGGGGTAATTGAGAAAAATAGTCAAATTCAAACTGCTCAGG
>CANQFH010000010.1 GCA_947598425.1 uncultured Bacilli bacterium
TCTTTATTTTTCTAAGTTTAATTATTTTAATGCCTAAAGTTAGAAAAATAAAGATAAAAGGTATTATACCGTTATGTCTAAGCATTAAAATTCCCATACTACCTAATAAAAACCAAATTTTATTTGCTAAAGATTTAAACCATTCTCCTTTGCTAATAACAATATTGATTAAAAATAAAGTAACTAGTAATATACAAAATGAATATGGAACATCTTTTACTACAAAAATAGAATACTTCATGAATAAAGGATTTAAAACCATTAATAACAAAGCTAAAATTGTTCCTTTGATACTTAAAAAATTTTTTCTTAAAAAGTATGCTAAATATACCATAATTACTAATATAAATAATTCTTGAAATATTGTTACTGAAACTGCATGATTATAAAATAATATTGGTAATTTAAAGAATATAAGAGTATTCATAACTGGATGCCAGTTATTATAAATATTACTTTGAGCTTGTTCTAATTGATTAAGACTATCCGGAACAAAGAATCCAGGATAATAGGCAATTAAACTTATTATTAAAGGTATTATAATAATTAAGATGTATATCAAAAATTCCCATTTATTAATTTTATTAGGCTTTTTTAAATTAATTTTTACTAATTTAGGATAAGCAAAAAATAATACTGCAAAGAAAATAATTAATAATAAAATAAATGTAAAATAATTAAAACTTGCAAAAGGATCAAAAGTAAAACTTAAAGATAATAAAATTGATAAAAAACTTATTATAAAATAATTTCTTTTCATGCCATCCTCCTACTTTTAAAACTAAAATCATTATATCATAACGTAAGAATAAACTCTACAAATTATGACATTTTTTATTAGTTATTCTCTCATATAAAGCATAAAACATTAATGGAAGAGCACATAATATTTGCGAATATACAAAACGATATTCTTCTCCAGTTATTAATAACATTATTGCTAAACTGTTAGTTATAACTGGAACAAAAGGAATCAATCTCTTTAAATTCCATTTAGTTTTACTAATAATAATAGTTAAAGATCCTACAATTATAAATAAAGCTTGGCCATAATTTAGAAATAACCATCTTAATGGTGATGAAGTTATTGTTTTATTATAGTTAACTAATTGTTCATAGAACTTTGAACTAATATTTGCCATATTGCCTTTTAAAGAAAGTTCAGTAGTATAATCATACATTTCATAATCAACTTCTGCAAAGGACTCTTTAATATCCCAAATTGGACTAGTCATATTTAAATATGATTTTACAAACATTGCGGGATTTTCTAAAGTTTTATCTTTCCATATAGTTAATAACTTTGTAAAATTTTTATTAGCTAAAGTTACATAATCTTCTGACTTCCATTTAACATAATTAAAATTTCTAGGATTATAATATTCATTCCAATAATTAAGTTTAATAAGATCATTCATAACTTCTAATTCTTCTTTTTCAAATGGAGCATTATTATGATAATAATAAGACAATTGTCCTAAAGGAATACCAATCATTTCTATTTTGCCACCACTACTACTTATATTCAGTAATTTAAAAATGGGACCAGTAAATATAAACCAACTACTTAATATAATTACTAATGAAATGCTTGTAAATTTTCTTAATTTTGGATAAAAAATAATTAATGAGATAAAAGTTAAAGCAAAAGGAACTATACCATTATGTCTAAAAATTAATATTCCTAAAGTTGCTAAAATAAAATAAATTTTTCTTCTTAATGGTTTCAACCATTCGCCATTACTTTTAACTATTGCGATTAAAAACATAGTTACTAATAATATCAAAAAAGAATATGGCAAATCTTTATAAGGACAAACTAAAAATTTATATAATGCCGGATTACCTAAAAATAGTAATAATATTATAATTGTTTCATAAAAATTGAAATAATTTTTTCTTAAAAAATAACAAAAATATAAAATTATTAAACCGATAAATATTAATTGAAAGATAACTGCTGAAAAGATATTATTATAAAACAAAGAAGGTAATTTTAGAAAAATTAAAGTATGTAAAAGAGGATGCCAATTAGTATATATATTACTTTGAACTTGCTTCCATTGTTCAAAAGTATCAGGAAAAATAACACCAGGAAAATACGCAATTAAAAGGAAAGTAAAGACTCCAACAATAATTGAACCATATACTATAAATTCTCTTTTTTTAATTATATTATTTTTTTCTTTCAAATTCCAATTTTTTATTTTAGGAAAAAGAAATAATAATAATATTTCACTAAACATAAATATTATGCTAAAAATAATATAATTAAAAGAAGCATATGAATCCCAAGTAACTCCTAAAGAAAAATAAAAAGCTAAACAAGTGATTAAAAATATATCTAAATAATTCTTTTTCATTATCTCACCATTTCTATTATTTTCCTTATTCCAAATTTTATAGCTTTTAATGGATGTTTTATAGCTTTTTTCAAATAATAATTATTATTTAATTTTTTTATTTTTTTAATATATTCTTTATATTCCTCTTGATTATTTATTTCTTTAATTAAATAAGCATTATGCCACATAGATTTTTTGATTTCCTCTAAAAACTTTGGAACATTCTCCTCTATTTCTTTTTGAGTAAAAATTGGAACATAAGCGATGGTATTATCACTATAACCTACTTCTGTTTGCAATTTACTAAATTGAACTAAATCTTCATATTTTTGATCTTGAATAAATTTTCTATAAGCAAAAGTAGCATCTAAAGCATTATAGTCATCTAAATAATCAAAATATTTTAAAATAACTTCTATTATTTCTAAAGATTTATTCATAATAATTGCAATTTCCTTACTATAACCATTATTATCACTTAAAACCGGAATTATTTTATCATGATCTTTTTTAAACCCTATCAAACTTCCTTCCGGAGAAGAAAATAAAAATTCATACATTGCAATATTGTCAAATATTTCATCTGCTAATTCTTCGGGTTCTCCAAAATTTAAAAGAAAACCTTTAGTATCATAAAATATTAATGAAGAAACATAACTTGTTGCTAAATAATATCCAAATATATTTTTATCACTAATTTTTTTCAAAGCATTTTGAATACTACCACGCCATCCAATATCAACAATATTAATTCTTTCATAATCAAAAAATTTCTCTTCTTTTAAATAATTATTAATTAAATCAAGTTTTTCTTTCATAGCAATTTTAATATCTTCATAAATATCAGATATTAATTGTTTATAGTTAATAAATTCTTCTTGGGTGACTACACTTTCTAATGAAAAACCATGCTTTTCTATAATATCTTGATATTTATTAACATCTAAATCAAAATATTTAAATACTTTAGCTATTTCTAATTTTTCATTTAAAGCCCAATTAACTCCAGTAATTATATCTATAGCATTAGTTTTATCATCATAATATGCTGCTGGTAATTGAATAGCTCTTCTAGATGTATATAAATATCTAGAATCTATTTTATTATTAGTTTTTTTAGTTATCATATCAAATATTTTTTTTATGATATAACCATCTCTTGCTAAAAAATAAATATTATCATGATCTTTATTATAATTATATATAAATTTAGCAAAGGCAAAATATATTGGAGTAGCATATAAAATACTGAATTTTTCCCAATAAGACAATTCTAAACCATTATTAGCAAAATTATTGGTTATGGCATTAACTATACTAGCAGAAATACTTTCACTATCATTATAGATGCTTCTATCTAATACTTTACAATAATGATAAGCACTTATACCAAATTCCATGGCTTTTTCATAATCGGCAAAATAATTATCACCAATATGTAACCATTTAGATTTATCAAATTTATTTTGCTTATAAACTTCTTCATATAAAGTACAATCACCTTTACCGGCATGATAAAAACAAGATAAATATACTTCTATATCATAACCATTACACTTAAGTAATTCTAAAATAAATTCTTTTGATAAATACATATCTGTTATACAAATTACTTTTTTATTCTTTTTTAAACAATATTCATATATTTTTTTCATAAAAGGATTAGCTATAATAAATTCTTTTTCTAAAGCCATCTCTCTATTTTTTATTGCATCTATTACTTTATCTTTAACCTCTATTTTATTTTTTATTACATCATATATTTCATCTAAAGAAGTTTCAAATTTATTAGCTATAGTTCTTGATTCTTGTTCAGAATTAATTCTAATTTTTTGAAAATCATCTATATGATATTTTTCTTTTACTTCTTTTGCTAATATTTTAAATATATCTATTGGTTTTTGAACATTTCTTAAAAGTAATGTATCAAAAATATCAAAAGATATAACTTCATAATTATCTATTATCTTGATTAATTTTTCATATTCATTCATCTTAATCTGTTCCTTTGCCATATCTTATTCTTTTATACAATTTATATATAAAAGGTAATTTATCTTTTAAAAACTTCTTTATAAAAGTAGTAGCTGTTGGTCTTTTATTTAATAATTCAAAAGTATTTAAGTTAAAATTAATTGTACAATTTAAATAATGAGAATCGATTTTAATTTTACTATATTCTTTAACGGCATTATAAAACTCAGTGGAAGATGTATCCCAATTAGGCCATTTACAAGCAGTTTTATACCCATTTTTCTTTAAATTATCCAATAACTCTCGATTATCATATAATTTGTTAATTGCCTCAACTACTTTCTCTTCATCATCTGTTTTAACTACTAAAGAATTATAACCATCTTTTAAATATTCATCATAACCTGTAACATCATAAACAATTGCAGTACCACCACAATGAAACATTTCTAGAGGTGGCGCAAACATTCCTTCAACATAACTAAGTTTTACAATGACATCACAAGAGCGATATATTTTAGCACATTCATTAATAGGTTGATTAGAAAAAACTCTATCTACTCCAGCATATTTATCAATTTTAGAAGAAGTTAATAACCATATTTCATCAGCTTTACTTTTTCTAACTAACTCAATAGTTTTAGGAATATTCTTATAAAATATATCCACTGGGCCTTCTACTAAAACTCTAAAGCTACCTTCTTTTTTATTATAACGATCACCATCTTTGGTATAAACATCTTTTCTAATCCCATTTTTAACCAAAATAGCATCTAAACCATAATGTTCCTTTAAGTAATCTTTAATCCAAGTGGCCTCAGTAATAATTGAAAGAGGTAAAGTATAAGTTGCATCAACTAACCATTTGATATATTCTTCAGGATAAAAACGTGATTCGATTGATTGAACAAAATATAAATATGATTTAGCTTTAATTTTTGGAAGTTCATACACTGTACGATACCAAGTAGCAATAACAACATCAAATTGCTCTTTAGCAACCGCTTTATAATTTTTAAAAGTTAATTTATGGGCTTCACTATGCCATTTAATTCTTTCTTTAGTAACTTTTTCATTAGTTATAACTGTTACTTTATTTCCCATTTCTAAACATTTTAAAGCATGTTGAAAAATAACATAAGTGCCTCCACTAATATCTGGACCTCCCAATAAAAATGCTATTTTCATAAACTACCTCCTTAGATAGCTTTTTGTTTTTTAAAAGCTACCCATTTATACCAGTATAATATAAATTTGCCAAAATTCATACCATAATTGTCTAATTTTATATATTGCCAATGATAATCATATTGAATAAATGAACGAAAATGGCGATAATTTTTTAACTTTTCTTTCATACTTATTTTTATTTTATCATTAAACGTTGAATAACACATAATACCAAAATTTTCAAAATGATAAAAACTATTATATGTTTGTATCTCTTCTTTTGAAGGACTAAACATTAAATTAAAAAACTTTTTATTAAAATTTTTTTCAAAATCTTTAATACTAAAAGCTTCTAATAATTTAATAAATTTATTAAATATATTATCTTGAATTGGTTTTATTTTTTCATTATATAAGATTAATTCTTTTTCTAAATTATTTAAAACTGGTTTTACTTCTTTGCCTTTCTTTTCATAATTAATTGTACTACCATGAGAAGCATCTAATAATATTTCAAATATTGAACGATCACTATTATATAAATAACAATTATAAGTTTTATTATATGGAGTACTTTCAAATAATACTGCTTCTTTACTTTCATAATTTTCAATTTCTTCATAATTTACTAAAGCTAAATAATAACCTTTAATTTTAGTATTTGGAAGAATTTTTTGAATATTACTTTGAATTGAACCCTTCCATCCAACATCAACTACACACATTTCTTTTAAATAATCATCACCAAAACTACTTAAATATT
The DNA here is from genome assembly GCA_947598425.1 of uncultured Bacilli bacterium. GTDB lineage: Bacteria > Bacillota_I > Bacilli_A > RF39 > UBA660 > SIG200. Next base: position 6,253 of record CANQFH010000010.1, read on the forward strand.
CTATAAATAATTTTTTAGAATTAATTCTTTTTTGATCATATATCATTATAAAATCTTTATCATTTATTAATTTTTTTAATTCTAAAGATTTTTGAATATTAATAATTTCTTTATTAATATCTAATTTTAATTTCTTTTTTATTTTGTTTATTTCTTCTTTATTAAAAGCAATATTTTTACAAAATACTTCTAAAGACATATTAGGATATTGATGAAATAATCCTTCAAATTTTTCTTCTTTTATATCTTTTAAAGTTCCTAAGAAAGTTGATGCTCTAGACACATATAAATAAGCACTCTCTATTTTGGGACCAATAATATATTGTTGATAGGTATCAAATAATTTTTTTAAAAATTGCCCTTCTCTAGCAAAAAAATATACTTTTAAAGATTTATCTCTAATTAAAGATATATATAATTTTTCAATAAATAAATACAAAGGATAAGTCATTTTTTCAAAAACATAATTATCCTTTTTATTTATTTCCTTTTTTAATTTATTACCATCATTTATATTTATTTTACTTTCTTTATTTATTGAAACAATGACATTATTAATTACTTCTTCTTCATTTTTATTTAACATAAATAATTTACTAATATTTTTACTATTTATATTATTAATATTTAACTTAATTTTATTATAAATATTGTCTATTGAATCATTTATGTATAATTTTTTTAAATAATATGCTAATAACTTTATACTTTCATCATTTTTCAATATCTCCACCCTCAATCAAAAATTTTATTTTATTTAATTGCCATTCATTATATTTAGATAAATCAATATTATAATTGATATTTCCTTTTTTTACTTTTTTAATTTCTTTAGCTATATCAGTATCTTTACTATTTACTATCGTAAATAACTTTTTAACATCTAAAACGTCATCGCTTACTGGTATAGTAGTTATTACTTTTTTGTTAAGAACTAAAGCTTCTAAATAAATTACTGGGAATCCTTCATATTTAGATGTTAAAATAATAACATCACTCATTTTCATATATGGATAAGGATTATCTTTTTTACCTAATACTATAACCTTCTTATTTAAATGATAATTATCTATTTGAGTTATTAACTCTTTCTTATATTCACCATCACCTAAAATATATAAAATATAATTATCATTAACTTTATTTACACTTTTTATTAATAATTCTAAATTTTTAGAAACATTATCTAAACGTCCAACAAATAATAAATTAATATAATTTTTTGAAAATACTACATCAGTTTTTGCTAAAGATTCTTTTTGAACCTTTTTATAATCTATTAAATTATTAATAACTATGAATTTGTCTTGATAACTTGGATAAATTTTTAATAAATTATCTCTACTTTCATTAGATACAAAAATTACTCTTTTAAATTTATTTAAATAATGATTTTTAAAAAAATTATTTATTTCTTTTATATTTTGATTATATAAATCATAATAGTTATTGTGAACATATAAGCAACTGTTTTTAGAAGAACATTGAGCTAAACGAGAACCCAAATAGGAGTATGTAGCATAATTACAAGAAAAATCATATTTATTTTTATTCTTTAAACTAAATATGAAACGTTTTATAAAATTAATACTTTTTCTAATAAAAATGTTTTTATTATAAGATAATTTATATTCTTGAATTTTAACTTTTTTACTTAATTCTTTTAAAAAAGGGCCTTTTTTTTCTTCTAAAATTAAAGTTATATCATAATAATTTACTAAAGAATTTAATAAATTAACTAAAGCTTTCTCCATGCCACCTATTTCTAAATTTTTACTAAAAAACATTACTTTTTTCACAATACTAACCTTTCACTGCTTCTTGATATTCATCACACACATCTATTCCCCCAATTTTTCTTATCTTACCTTTATCTATCCATATAACTCGATCACATAATTTTTTTATTGATTCCAAAGAATGAGAAACATATAGTACTGTTGTCCCTCCAGTTATCATACTTAACATTTTTTCTTCACTTTTAGCTTGAAAAGCAATATCTCCAACTGATAATATTTCATCTACTATTAATACTTCTGGTTCTACTATAGTTGCTACTGAAAAAGCTAATCTTGCTATCATACCTGAAGAAAAATTTTTAACTGGAACATCTAAAAATTCTTCTAATTCTGAAAATTCAACAATCTCTTTAAATTTAGAATCTAGAAAACTTTTAGAATATCCCATAATAGCTCCGTTTAAATAAATGTTTTCTCTAGCAGTTAAATCTTGATCAAAACCAGCTCCAAGTTCAATCATTGGGCAAATATTACCATAAACTTTAACACTTCCCTTAGTGGGTTTCATTACTCCAGATACTATTTTTAAAAGGGTACTCTTACCAGCACCATTACTACCAATTAATCCTACTACTTCTCCTTTTTTAATATCAAAATCAATATCACTTAAAGCCCAAAATTCATTCTTCTTCTTTATTTCTTTTCTTTTCTTATGATATTTAGGATCAAATAAATTAACAAACCCTTCTTTTAGAGAAAAACCTTTTTCTACCCCTAAGTTAAACTTCATTGAAACATTATTAATTTTAATCATTATATCTTTATCTTTCATCATATCACCTATACATAATATATAAATTTATCTTGATTCTTTTTAAATACATACATTCCAATTAATAAGAAAACAAGTGCAAATCCTAAACAATATATCCAAACATTTAATGAAGGTATTTCGTTATATAAAATAATACTTCTAGCAAAATAGATAATCCAATATAAAGGATTTAATTTAAATATCAATTGAAATTTTGCAGGAATCATTGCAAAATCATACATAATCGGCGTCATATACATCCATAGTGTGATCATTACTCCATAAATATAAAACATATCTCTTAAAAAGACCGCTACTGTAGATAAGATAAAACCCATACCTAAAGTAAATAAAAATAAACAAATAAAGGCAAATGGTAATAATAAATGATTAATATTAAGAGGTACTCCCGTAATTAAAATAATAGCATATAAAGGTATTAAAGTTAAAATAAAATTAATGCCTACAAATAAACATTTAGATAATGGAAATATATATTTAGGAATATATACTTTATTAATTAAAGAAAAGTTAGATACTACACTACTCATAGATAGATTAGATGCTTCACTATAATAATTAAAGATTACTAAACCTGTCATTAAATAGACTAAATAATTAACATTAGGCATACTAACTTTAAACATATTAGAAAATACTAAAGCCATTACTGACATTGTTAATACCGGATATAATAAACTCCATAATACTCCTAAAACACTTCTTTTATATTTTACTTTAAAATCTCTTGATACTAGTTGATATAATAAAAATTTATATTTTTTAATACTATTAATTATATTTTTCAACTTACTCACCTCTTTCATTATACCAAAAGTTCAAAAATAATACTAGAATAACAAATTTAAGTAAAATAAATAGTTGTTTAAATCTTTTAGGATCAATAATCATCCGATATAACCATTCTAATTTTAATTTTCTTATCACTTGAGGAGCTCTTTTAACATTACCACTAAAAACATCAAAAGAACCACCCACCGGCATAATTATCTTTATTCCAAGTTTATCTTTATTCCTAATAATAAATTCTTCTTGTAAGGGACTACCTAAAGCCACAAATAAAATATCAGGTTTCTTATTCTTAATATCTTTAATTACATCTTCTTCCTTAGTATAACCATTTATCCTTCCAACTATATTTAACTTAGGATATTTTTTTAATAAATTATCTTTACATAACTCTAAATTTTCTTCTTTAGTGCCATATAAATATACTTTATAATTATAATTAATACTTTCTTCTAAGATACTTTCCATAAGTTCAATTCCAGGAATACTTTTTCTTAAATTATTACTAGTAAGAATACTTGTTAAAACTAAACCATTACCATCAGGTATATTATAACTCTCTTTATTTATAATATTTTTTATCTTTTGATTTTTATAAAAATTCATTATTATTAAAGGATTAATATTATAAATAACAATATTCTTCTTTTCTTTAAATATTTTCTTTAATAAAATATCTTTATCTAAAAGTGTAGTTTTAAATCCTAAATAATATTCATAATCTTTTTTTTCTTTATTCTTAAATTCAGACAACATAAAACCTAAAATAACTGAAGATGGAATAATACAACTTATTGAATTTAGAATATTACCAGTAAAATAAGTAGTAAGTAAAAAATAAGTGATACTAAATAATAGTAAAATATTATTAAAATTAAAATATCTTTTTAAATTAAATAACATTTTAAATCCTAAATAGATTACTAAAATAACATTTACTCCCAAAACAATTATTAACCCCAGTAAACCTAAAGCATAATATTGCATAGTATAATCACTTTCAATATTAAAAATATGCATTATACGATCATATCCAATACCTAAGTAATTATCCATTTCTTTATTATTTAAATCTTTAACTCTCTTAATTATTTGTAATTCTAAATATCTAGTATCATTAATCTTTGGAGTATTCATATTAATATAATCTTCATAAAATTCTCGATCTAATTCTAAAGGATAATAAGTATTATAAAATTCTTTATTAATATTATAATTACTTAAATATTTTTTAAAGACTTCATTTGTATACTTACTAATATCTTCTCCATTATCATTTATTATATCTTCTTTACTTAAATCTTCTTCTTTAAATAATTCATTATATAAAATATTTCTATTAGATAAAGGACAATAATTATAAATAAAAGTAGAAACTCCTAATAATATAATTAAACATAAACCATATTTTTTATCTAACTTATTTATTATAAAAGATGTAATTAAATAAACAATTAAAGTTATAATTAAGATAATAAATATAGAATAAGTAGAAACTCTAGTACCTAACATAAATAATGCTAAAATACTTAATATTATATTAAATATATTATAAATATTAAATTTATTCTTTAAATTAATTAATAATATTGGTAAATATAATATTATAATCGCAGCAATTTGATTAGTTAAATGAAAATAACCTTTAGATGACGTTACTAAATAACTAATATCACTATATTTAAACCAATCTATTATATTATATAAAATAGGATTAAAATCATAAGAAGTATAACTTATTTTCAAAATATTAGTTATAACAATACTAAATGTAATTATAAAAGAAGCTATACTTATTAATTTATAATATTTATTTTTATCTATTTCTAATTTATATATAATAAATATTAATAATATATTCATACTCATTTTAATAAAATATAATATTTCTCTAATATTACTAGATACAAATCTATCTATATTAAATATAGAGATATGATATAAATGAAATATTAAATAAATAAATAATAATAGAAAATAACTTAATATTAATTTTTTTTCTACTCTACTTGCATATTTAAAAAATATTATTAAAAAAATGATGCTTATAAATATAACTCTAATTAAAGTGCTAATATTATTATAAAATATATGTAAATCTAAAAAGATAGATATAATATAAAAAATAAATAAAGCTTTTATTAACCATTCTCGAGATGTTATCTTATTCATAAGTTACCTCATTTATTTTCTTTCTTTTGATCCTTATGATGGACATATAAGATATCTGTTTTTAAAATAATGATAATGATAATTATCATAACAATTAAATATAAAAAGATTATTTCTTTTGCATTACCAACTACATATACAATGGAAATAACTGAGAAAATGATACTTATTAAATAAATAATAATAATACTGATTTTTGGTGAAAATTTTAATTTTAATAATTGATGATGAAAGTGTTCTTTATCGGGAGTACTAATACTTTCCCCTTTTAAAATTCTTCTTAAGATAGCCATTAAAGTATCAAATATAGGAATTGCTAAAATAGTGATAGGAATAACTAAACTAGTGAGTGTAGCTACTTTAAAACCTAAAAGAGAAATAACAGCAATTATAAAACCTAAAAATAAACTACCAGAATCTCCCATAAATATTTTAGCTGGAGGAAAATTGAATACTAAGAAACCTAAAGTAGCTCCTAACATTATTAATGATAAGATAATATCTAGGCCACCTAATTTATTTAAAATAATGGCAATTATACCTATAGTTAAAAAATATATAGCACTTATTCCTCCAGCAAGGCCATCTAAACCATCAATAAAATTAATGGCATTAGATATAGCCACTATAAAAAATGTTGATAACATATAACTTATTAACATATTAAATTCTAAATGAATACCTAAAAAAGTTATTTCATTAAAATATATTTGACCATATAAAACTACAATTAAAGATGCAATTAATTGTACTAAAAACTTATAACGAGCTTTGATTGGTTTAATATCATCAAATATACCTACTAATAACATTAAAAATGAACCAATTAAGATAGATAACATTTGTGAAGTTATTTCACCATATAAGATATAACCTAATAAAAATGAGCCAAAAATAGCTAAACCACCTAATCTGGGAATTGCTTTCTTATGAACTTTTCTCTCATTAGGAATATCTAAAGCTCCAATATGATAAGCTATTTTTTTACTTATTGGTACTAATATTAAACTTGCCATAAACGTAATTAATATTATTACAAATATATTATGTCCATTTACTATATAATTCATAACTAACTCCTAATTTCATTATAACTTATCTAATTTAAAAAAGAAAGATATTTTACATCTTCCTTATTGTTATTATGTTATTTAATTATTTTTTAATTCGAGATAATGAATGATTATCTAAATATTCTTGTTCTAATAATCTAATATCATGTTTACCTACTTTAGTAAGTGGTAAAATATCTTTAGCTATATAATGTCTTGGACGGGCATTTTCAGGATAATGAGTAGTCAAAATATTATCTACATAATTGATTAATTCTTCGGCATTAACATTTTCATCTGGAACAATATAACAGATTAATATTTTAAATCCTTCATTAACGGGATCTGGTGCTCCGACTACACAATTATCTAAAACTCCAGGTATTTTAGAGATAACATCTTCTAAGGCTGTTGGATAAATTTTTGCAGTTGGAAAAGTTAAAATACTTCTAGTCATTCTATCAATAACTTTAACAAAACCATCTTCATTGATTTCTCCTAAATCTCCAGTATGAAGCCATGTTGAACCATCTTTATGTTCTCTTAAAACTTTTTTAGTTAATTCTTCTTCATGGTAATAACCTAACATAATAGATTTCGAATTAATACATAATTCTCCTTCTTCATTATAACCTAATTCTTCTAAAGTATCAGGATCAAATACTGATACAGTAGTTTTAGGAAGCGGTATACCTATATACCCTATTTTAGTTGTTTCTTCATTCATTCGCATCGCAGCAGATGAGCCATTTTCTGTTTGGCCCCAACCAAAACCTAAAAAGATTGGTAAATTATATTTCTTAAAGAAAGCATTAACTCTTTCTTCAAAAGCTGAAGACATTGCCATCCCACCACATCCAGCAGATTTAATAAATGATAAATCAACACCATCAAATTTATGAGTTTTTTCTAAAGCATCAAGTAACATTGGAATAATCATTAAATGATTAGGTCTTTCTGCTAATATTAAATCCGCAAATTCTTCAAATTTAGGAAATGGTCTAATAACTTCTTCCATTCCAGCGGCATGAGCTAAAAAGAAACTAGATACAGCTGCAGTTGCGGAAAATATTGGCCATAATCTTAACCAACGATCATTTTTATCATAAGGAAGATCGGTATTTAAAAATTGATGTGTTAAAGCAATAAAAGAACGATCAGATAACATGACACTTTTTGGTTCTCCCGTAGTACCTCCAGTTTTAGCTATAAACAATAAATCTTCAGGCTTTCTTTCATACTTTGGAGCATCATAATTAAGGCCTTCATTAATAAATTCTTGCCAACTCATTGTTCTTGCATCACGATTTGTTTTATTAAAACCAATCTCTATAATATTTTTAATATTAGTTTTATGATATATTTCTTCTTCCATTTCAGCAGTAAGGAAATAGTCAAATATAAAGAAGTAATTAACATTTAAATCATTAATGGTATCACAAATTTGTTTAGATGTAGCCTCGGGTATTAAATACGTCGTCGAAGCTCCCGTTTGAGCAACACCATAAAATAAAAAATCTTCAAAAGAAATATTTGGAAGCATTACTAAAACATTATCACCTTTTTTAACTCCCATTTTAGATAAAGATGCCGTTACCATATCATTCATTTGAAACATTTCCCGATAAGTATATTTACCTTCAATACTATCTATAGCAATATTATCTAAATTATCTTTATTTTGATATTTAATATACTCAATAACATTCATATTAGGAATACTATTATTTAATTCTTCTTCTTTATAATATTTAAGCCAAGGTTTATCTATTGAAGGTACTCCAACACTTGGTCCTTGAATAACTCCTTCAGCTAACTTTTTTAAATATAAATCCCTTTTTATTAATTCTTCTTCACTATAATCATTTATATCCATAATTACCCTCACTTATCTAAGCAATTTTATATTAAGATAATTATCATATATTGTCAAATAAATTTGACACTTTTTTGTCAAAAAAATAATTTTAAAAAACTCTTCGCTTTCTAAAATTATGATAGAGATGGATACTTATTAGACTGGATTAAAAGAATTACGATAAATTAAAGTTCAATATAAATTTCTAAGTTTACTATTATTTTTTGTCTAATCTTCTCCACCTCAACCATATTATAACACACAGGTGGCTACTAGCCTATATATAATTTTAGAAAATCAAGCCAAAATATAAATATCGGTGGTAGTTATGAATGAAATAAACAAATATAATGATGAATACTATTATACAATTGCTAGAAAGAACATTAAATATTATCGTAAACAAAAGAATATTACTCAACAACAATTAGCAGATTTAACTGATTTATCTAGAGAATATATTTGTGATATTGAAAATGAAAGTAGAAACAAACATTTTACAATTGCTGTTTTAGGAAGAATTAGTACTGCTTTAGAAAAACCAATTGATTCTTTCTTTAAAGAATAATTTATTTATTTTGATTATTTTTACTTTTTTTATTTCTAATTAATTTATCTCTAACTTCATTAATAGAAACATCTTCTTCTAAATTATAAATAATATTTTCAATTTCATCATAATTCTTTTCAACTTCTTCTTTATAACTTAAATTAATACTTAAGCCAGAAAATAATTTAAAATAGAATCTTTTTTCTTCTATAGATGGTAGAGATTGCATTCTTTTTCTAATTATACTAGCTATTTCTTCTTTTAATTCCGGATATAACACAATTACTTGATTAATATAATCAACATTATTTAAACAATAATTCTCAGTAAGTAATCCCGCTATTAAATAATTTAATTTTAAATTATAACTAATAATCTTTTTATTGGTTATAATTTCATAGGCTAAAATAACTCCCTCATATCCTAAATAATTATTAACTTCTTTAAGTAATCTAGCTCCCTTTAAAGCTTCAACATAATCTAATTTAGAATAAATTAAAATATCTTCTTGTAATTGAGCGACAAAACTATTAGGAGACTCACTAATAACTTTTGCACATTCTAAATCAATATTCTTAGTATTTTCATCTAATAAGACTTGTTTAAGATATCCTAATAGACTAGAATTAGTTTTTACTATTATCTTAATTCTTTCAATATAATAAGGAACATTACTATAATTATATTTCAAAAATAATTCTGTTATTAATTCGGCATGTTCTTCATCTGTCTTACCAACCATAGTAGCAGTATCAAAATCAAAATTAGTAGCTAATAAGACTTTTTTAATATATAATCTATTATCGCAACAATCATTCATAATATGCGCTACTTTTAATATAATATCTTTACTTAAATCAGCATTATATATTAATTCTTTAAATTGATCAAATACTAAATTTTGAGAAATATTACTTACTTCTAAAGATATTCCTTTTGCTATCAATATTTCACTAGTTAATACTTTTAATGTTTCTCTTACAGTATAAGTATTTTTACACTTTACGATACTATTTAGGGCATCTAATGTATACTTATAATCATAATTATGACTTAATATATTTACAATTGCTAACTTATACTCATGAATTGTTAATACATCCATATTATCTATTTTATTTATAATTTTAATAATATCATATATTATCTTATTATTTATTAATTCTGGCTTTCTTGTTAATACATAAACTAATACACTTGCTTGATTACTATTCATATTATTTAAATATGGGATAATATTCAAAATATTTATACTATCTTTATCTTTTAAAATATCATTCATTAATCTATAAGCACTACTTAAATTATAATCCATATCTAATATAATTTTACTACACTTATATTCATAATTTAATTTTAATAATCTTCTATTACTATAGATATTTATAATAATATTTCTTTGAATACTATTAGCATCTTTTAATAATTCAATTGCAGTATCTATTTGACTCTCTTTTAAATACTTATTATATAATATTAATGTCACATTATAAGATAATTCTGAATCATATGCTATCTTTAACATTTCTAAACAATATTTAATAGCAAGGCCTTTCTTAATAAGATTTTCATTATTTAAAATATTAATAATACAATCTTCTTGAATTTTGTTTTCTACTTTAGCAAATACTCTAATAACATCATTAACAATACCTTTTTTAATTATTAAAGGGTCAGTTAAATATTTAGATAATATACTAGATGATCCAGAATAATTTTTTAAAGCATCATATACAGTAAATTCTAAATTATTTTTAACTAAATCTTTATTACTTAATATTTTGATATAACTAATATCATTATCTTTAGTTATTATATTTAATGCTTTTAGTAAAGCTTCTTCATTTGGATAATTAGCATTAATTATTTTTATACCTTCCATTAAAATCATATCATTATTTATTTTATTTAATAAATATAAAACTTCTTCACTATGATTAAATATTTCAATTAATTTATCTTCATCTATTTTTAATTTTTTTAATCTTTCTAATAAATTTATAATAATATTTTTTTTCATTTTATTACTCTCCTTAAATTTTATATTATAAATTAATTATCAAACAATAACAAGTATATCTAAATAAATTTTAATAATTGCTTTTTTATAAAAAGCATGATAAAGTATTTTTATAAATTAAATTGGTTGCGTTGTGAAGATTTTTATTCAAGGAACATATTAGTCAACCAAAATTATGATGTCATGAATAGCGTTGTGAAGAATTTATTTCGAGGAACATATTAGACTATTCGCAGTTTAAAAACTCTATTTTTAGAGTTTTTTTCATCTAAAAAAGAAACCCATTACAAGCTTCTTTATTATTTATATTCTTCTAATAATCTTTTATGAATACCAGGTTCAACAATATTAATAGCGTTAATAGCGTTTTCTAAACTATTTTTAAAATTACCTTTATAAAAAGAATTTTCAGCTTTAGTTAAACCAAAGTCTACTTCTTTATT
>CANQFH010000011.1 GCA_947598425.1 uncultured Bacilli bacterium
TTCTAGCTGACTTTTTATGTGGTTTATCAGGAGTATATCCAGATTCATACATTGACCATAAAATTCTTCTATGAACCGGTTTTAAACCATCTCTTAAATCTGGAAGTGCTCTCGAAATAATAACACTCATTGAATATTCAATAAATGATGATTCTATTTCTTGAACAATGTTATTTTCTTCTAATCTATCTCTACTATGATCCATTTTAAACCTCCCTTACTAGATATCTAAATTCTTAACAAATTGTGCATTTTCTTCAATAAATTTTCTTCTAGGTTCAACTTCTTCACCCATTAATTTAGAAAATACAGCATCTGCTTCAATGGCATCATCTACCGTTATTTTTCTTAATACTCTTTGGTTAATATCCATTGTTGTAACATTTAATTCTTCGGCATCCATTTCTCCTAAACCTTTCATTCTCTTAATATCATACTTAGTATTAGGATTTAAACTAGCTATGTAACTATCTCTTTCTTGTTCATTTAAAACATATTTAATTGTTTTACCATGTTTTATACAGAATAATGGCGGTTGGGCAGCATAAACATGTCCAGCTTCCACTATTGGTCTAAAGAAACGATAGAATAATGTTAATAACAATACTCGAATATGAGATCCATCAACATCGGCATCGGTCATAATTATTATTTTATTATATCTTAATTTACTTAAATCAAATTCTTGGCCTATACCGGTACCAAAAGCTGTAATTATTGTTCTAATTTCTTCATTAGATAACGCTCTATCTATTCTAGCTTTTTCAACATTTAATATTTTTCCTCTTAATGGTAATATAGCTTGAGTCATGGAATCGCGACCTTTAACTGCAGAACCACCGGCTGAATCTCCTTCGACTATAAAGATTTCGCATATAGATGGATCTTTTTCTTTACAATCTTCTAGTTTTCCACCAAAGTTGACAATATCTAAATCACTTTTTCGACGAGCAACTTCTCGTGCTTTTTTAGCAGCAACTCGAGCTCTAGCTGCAGTCATAGTCTTTTCAACAATTATTTTAGCCTCAGTTGGATTCTCCATTAAAAATCTTTCAAAACCAGTAGAAAAGACATTATCTGCTAATTTTCGAACTTCAGAGTTTCCTAATCTACCTTTAGTTTGACCTTCAAATTGAGGATTAGGATGCTTACAAGAAACAATCATTGTAAGTCCTTCTTTAACATCATCTCCAGTTAAAGATTCATCTTTTTCTTTTAACATGTTAGTTTTTCTAGCATAATTGTTAATAACTCTTGTTAAAGCTCTTCTAACACCTTCTTCATGAGTACCTCCATCATGAGTATTAATGTTATTAACAAAAGAATATATACTATCTTGATAACCAGAATTATATTGCATTGCTACTTCAAAAATAATTCCATCTTCTTCACCTTCTAAATGGATTATTTCATTATGAATCGGAGTTTTATTTTGATTTAAATATCTAACATATTCACTAATACCACCATCATATTTAAATGTTTCACCAGTAGTATCTTTATCATCACGATCATCTCTAATAGTAATGGATAAGCCTTTATTTAAAAAGGCTAACTCTCTAATTCTAACTTTTAAAGTTTCATAATCATATATATCAGTATCAAAGATATCAGGATCTGGTTTAAAAGAGACAGTAGTTCCGGTTCTTTCAGGTTCACAAGTACCAATTTCTGTTAACTTTTGAACAGTTTTTCCACCATTTTCAAACTTAGTCTCATATATTTTACCATCTTTGTATACTGTAACTGTTACCCATTTCGATAAAGCATTAACTACAGAGGCTCCAACACCATGTAAGCCACCACTAACTTTGTAACCACCTTCACCAAATTTACCACCAGCATGAAGGACAGTATATACTGTTTCTACAGTAGATATTCCTGTCTTAGGATGAATACCAACCGGAATACCACGACCATTATCCTTAACTGTTACGGAATTACCTTTATTAATAACAACTTCAATATGATTACAATAACCTGCTAAAGCTTCATCAATTGAGTTATCGATAATTTCCCATACTAAATGGTGTAATCCTTTAACATCAGTTGTACCTATATACATACCAGGTCTTTTTCTAACTGCCTCTAAACCTTCTAAAACTTGAATGTCATTCTCATTATAATGTAAATTTTCTGCCATAATATTACCTCCTAATCATTTGTTATGTTAATAACTTGTGCATTTTCTAATAAATAACTATCTATTCTTTCTAATTCGGTAGTAGTAATAAAAGTTTGAATATCACTATTAAGTAATTTAATAATATTTTTTATTTTAAGATTATCTAATGCACTAAATAAATCATCTAAAATAAGTATTGGATATGTTTGCTTTTCTTCTTTAATTATTTCTATTTCTGCTAATTTAAATGCAAATAAAGCGTTCTTTTGTTGACCATTACTCCCCCATTCACTAATATTTTTACCATCTAAGTTAAAGACAATATCATCATGATGAATACCATACAACGTCTTTCCCATAATAACTTCCCGATTATAATTCTTCTCATAATAATCTTTTAATTCATCGCTAGTCTTGTTTTTATAGCTTGACTCATATTTAATTACAAGATTACCACTTTCAAATATTTCTTCATATTTTTTAGAAATATTTTCATTTATCTTATTAATAAATTCATTACGATATTCATATATTTTTAAGCCATATTCAATTAACTTATTAGTTAAAATCTTTAAATAATCATTACTCGTATTACCATTGATATACATTTCTCTTAAATAAAAATTTCTTTGTTTTAAAACTTTATTATAATTATTTAAATAAACAATATAATCTTTCTTTAATTGACTTATTTCTATATTTAATAACTTTCTTCGATTTTGTGGTGAAGCCTTTAATATCATCTGTTCTTCTGGTTCCAACAAAACAATATTAATATTAGTAATATATTCACTTATCTTCGAGATTACATTATTATTAATTTTAACTTTTTTACCTTCTTTATTAATTATAACCTGGTAACTATTTTCTTCAACTTCTCCTTCTATTTTAGTACTAACACTCTCACTATTTATTAAATTACGATCATTATTGGTTCTAAATGATTTAGTTAATGATAAGACATATATGGCTTCAACTAAATTGGTCTTTCCAACTCCATTATTTCCATATATTATATTTAATTTATCACTAAAGTTAAATTCTTTATTTTGATAATTACGAAAATTTTGGAGTTTTAAGTAGCTGATTTTCATATTATGACCTATATTCCCTCTCTGTTTAATAAAAAGGTATTGTTAATACTCCTATACCTAGATATAATTATAACATAAATTAGGTACTTTTTAAACAAAATTTTCGCCATTTTAATCGATTATTTAACTTTATGGCATTAATAAATAGTCTTTCAAAACTATTTTTAGATATTTTTATTTTAAAGATTAATTTTTTAACACATAAAACTTTAATATATTGATCACATACTTCATAATCTAATATTTTATTGGCTACTAAAATTAAACATTCTTTATCTCTTAAAGATGTTATTGGTAATAAAATTAAATTATCTTGTTCAGTTAAAATAATAGGTACTTTATATTTAATATTTAAGATTTTCTGAGCACTTTTTAATCTTCCTAGATAACTACTTCCATAAAATACACAATTATCTGCAATTATTCTTTTAGTATTTTTGTTGATAACTCTTACTTTTTCAACATCATATATAATAGTTTGATTATTCTTTTTTAAAATAGCTATAGTTTTATTATTAATAATATAATCATTCATATGAATTCTCCTTAAAATTTATGGTTTACTATAGCATAGAAAAATTAAATATTTTGTCGAATTATAGGAAATAACATAAAAAAATTAAGTTTTTATTTATTAACTTAATTTTTCTTGTTAATATGTCTTAACTGGTAAGATTAATTCAATTAATGATTCATCTTTTACTGATTTTATTAAAATTGGTTTATCATCAGTATTTATAAGTAATAATATCGTATCATCTTTAATAACTTTTAAAGCCTCTAACATATAACGAGATGAAAAGGCAATTTCTAATTTTTCTTTATTACTACATTCAATATTCATTTTTTCTTCAGTTTTACCTATTTCACTAGCACTTGAAGAAATAGTCATTAACTTATCATCGATAACTACTCTAACAATATTTTTATCTTTACTTTGAGCTAGAAGACTTGCACGATCAACGGCGTCATTAAACTTCTTTAGATCAATATTAATCATATAAGCAAATTCATTAGGAATAAAATGTGAAGTATCGGGATAAGTACCACTTAATAAATTAGTTTGGAATTCAATATTATGATATTTAAATAAAATCTTATTAGTAAAAATATGCATGGTAACTGTTCCTTCTTCAGTTAAAATCTTTTCTAATTCATTAATACTCTTACCAGGTATAACTATATTAATTAAATTATTAACGATATTATCTAATTTAATATTCTTTTTAGCTAAACGATAAGAATCGGTAGCAATACATTCTAGATTATCTCCAGATATTTTTAAATTAATACCTGTAAGTAATGGTCTTACTTCTTGAGTAGATACTGCATAAACTGTTTCATTAATAATATCTTTTAAGATTTCACTAGAAATAACTATTGGTTCTTTAGAATCTTCAATTGGAATATGAGGATAATCTGAGATATCATAACAATTTAAACTATATTCATTATTATCGGTATATATTTTAATCTTATTAGTATCTTCTTGTTCAAAATAAATTGTATCTGATGGCATTTTTCTAATAATATCTAATATAAATTTACTTTGAATAATAATACTACCAACTACCTCTATTTTTTTAATATCTACTTCAGGTATTGTAACTCTTATTGTAAGTTCACTATCACTAGCCATTAAACTTAATCCTTCATTAGTTAAATCAAATTTAATACCATTTAATATTGGGATTGTAGTTCTAAGACCAATGGCTCTTGAAACATTAGTAAGGGCCTCTAACAAAGTATTTTTATCAATAACAAATTTCATTTTAATTCCTTCTTTCTTTTTATTATTAATTATTGTTTTTATTATACTGTTAATAATGTTGAAAACTTGTATTTTATTACTTAACTCTTAGTTTTTTTAGTGTTAATAACTATTTAATTATTAACATTTTTATAACTTCGATTTAATTTCTTTTAACATGTCATTTAAAGTTTGATTATTTTGAATTTCATTTTTGATTTTATCACAACTAGCTACTACTGTAGAATGATCTCTACCTCCAAATTCTAAACCAATCTTTGCTAAGTTTTCTTCAGTTTCCACTCGACATAGATACATGGCAATATGCCTTGGTTTAGCAATATTATTACTTCTTCTTTTACTTTTTAAATCATCTACCGTTATTTTAAAATAATCCGCGACCACTTTTTGAATATGAGATATCGTATTTTCTTGATAAATATTAACATTTACATAATCTTTAATAGCTTCAATAGCAAAGTCTAAAGTAATAACTTCTGGTGTCATCATTGCTGTATATGCAAGTAATCTATTAATTGTACCAATTATATGGCGAACATCATTAGGACAAGCATTAGCTATATATTCAATAACATCTCTATTAACTTTATCTTTAATACTGGTGTTTTTTAAATTTTGTCTAATAATTGCACATCTTAATTCAAAATCTGGAGGATAAATATCAACAGGAAGTCCCCAAGTAAAACGACTTCGTAATCTTTCTTCAATCTTCTTTAAATCATCAGGACTGCGATCACTCGAGATAATTATTTGTTTATTTTGTTGATGCAAAGCTTCAAATGTATGGAAAAATTCTTGTTGAGTAAGTTCTGCTCCGACTAAAAATTGAATATCATCTACTATTAAAACATCAACATTTCGATATTTATTTTTAAATTTATTAGCATATTCCATGGCTTTAGTGCCTTTTTCTTGTTTGGAAATACCAGCATATTCATCTCGAAAATCATTACTTGTGGTATATAAAACCTTTTTATTAGAATGTTCTTTAATATAATTACCTATTGCGTGCATTAAATGTGTTTTTCCAATCCCACTTCGTCCATATATAAATAAAGGATTACGAATAGTACCTGGAGACTGAGCCACATTCATCGCTGATATAAATGCCAAACGATTTGATTCACCAACTACATAATTATCAAAATTAAGATTAGGATTTAAATTAGTATTCCATTCTACTGTGATATCTTTAGCATCCTCTTCAACTTTATCTTCAATCTTTTCTTCTTCAACTAAATCTTCTTCAGTAACAAATTTAAATTCATAATTAATACCAGTTAATGAAAAGAATGTTTCCTCTAATAAATCTATATGAACTGTCTTTAGTATTTGTTTATGAACTGGAAGAGGTACTTTAATAACAACTTCTTTATCATTAATACTTACTAAATGTAAATCATTAAACCATACTGAGTAAGTAGCGGAACTAATTCTTTCCGAGATTTCTTCTAATACTTTTTGAAAAAGTTCCTGTGTTTTCAAATTACCTCACCCCACCTTCACACATACTTCCTATATATCTCAAATTAATTGTAGTATAAATCAATTTTTTTTACAAGAAAAATATTTCTTTAAATAATTAATAACACTACTTTCAACATTCTCTTCTTAGGTATAATCTATAATACAAGAAGTTTTTAACATTTTCAACAAATTTTTATTAACTTCTTAACTTTTAAACAATCTGAGTTAAGTTTATATAATGTTGAAAGTGTTGAAAACTTTTTAATTAAGAAAGTATCTAAATATTTTAAATTAATTAGTAACAAATTAATAACATTTATTTCTAAATTATAAATAGATGATGTTAAAAACTTAGTTATTGACATAATACCTTAAATAATATTATAATAAAGTGACTTAAAAAAAGAGAAAGAGGTGGAATTATACATGAAAAGAACTTATCAACCAAATAATCGTAAAAAGGCTAAAAAACATGGTTTCTTTGCTCGTAAAGGAACAAAGATTATTAATAATCGTCGTAAGAAAGGTCGTAAGGAATTAACAAAATAGTTTCTTACGCATTTTTTAAAATAATGAAAAAAAGAGATATTGTTAAATCTAATGAATTATTTAATGAGATAATTGCTAAAGGGAATAAAATTAGTAATAAATATTATATAATATGTAGTATGCCTAAAGATTTTATTAAAAATAATTATGGGATAGCAGTTGGGAAAAAAGTTGGAACTGCAGTTGTTAGAAATAAAATTAAAAGACAAGTTCGAAATATTATAGATAAAAATAGAAAACTATTTCCAAATTATCATAATTATATTATAATATGTAAGAAAGAAGTAACTAGTTTAACTTTTACTAGGATGGAAAAAGTACTTATAGAATTATTAAATAATAAAGGAGATAGATAATGAAAAATAAGTTATTAGGAGTATTACTAGTATTTATTGTTTTAGCCTCTACAGGTTGTGGAGCGAATGATTATATTAAAGATGATAAGAAACAAATAGTTAGATATGAACAAACTGGACAAAATTTACCTAATAATATATTATGTAAACCAGAAGCTGATAGTGAATTATATGCATTATATGAAAGTTATAATGATGAATTAAAAATACCTTTAGAAAAATTACCTAGTTGTAGTGAATTTAAGATTACTTCTAATAAATCTAATGGTATTTGGGAATTCTTATTTGTTAAACCACTTGCTTATTTAATTTTAAAGTTAGGTAATTTAGTTGGTAATATGGGTATATCCTTAATATTAGTAGGGCTTTGTATTAGATTAATATTATTACCATTCTCATATAAAACTCAAAAACAAAGTAAGAATATGCAAAAAGTTAATAGAGAGTTGCAAAAGATTGAATATAAATATCGGGGCAGAGAAGATCGCGAATCAATGTTGTTAAAAAGTGAAGAAATGATGGCTATTTATAAAAAATATGATATAAAGCCAATGTCGGGATGTTTAGTAGCGTTCTTACAATTACCAATATTCTTTGCTTTCTTACAAGCAATTAATCGTGTTCCAGCTATTTTTGAAGATAAACTTTTAGGTTTTAACTTAGGAATGACACCTTATGTAGGGTTAGCTAATGGTAATTATTTATATATTTTATTAATTATTTTAATTGCAGTTTCCACTTATTTCTCATTTAAATATTCAATGCGTTCTACTGGAGCAATGCAAGATAATAAAGAAATGCAAAGTCAAATGAATACAATGACTAATGTTATGGTTGTATTAATTGTAGTAACATCATTTACTTTATCAACCGCTCTAGCATTCTACTGGATTGTAACTTATGCTTTTATAGCGATTCAAACCTTTATTTTTAAAAAGTTATCAGGTGATGTTAAAAATAAAAATGATAAGGATAAAAAAGGGAAGATTAAAGAGAGATTAGAAGTTAAAAGAGGTTTAAAGTATGGAAATAATAATTAAAGAAGGAAAAGAATTAGAAAGTATATTAGAAAATATCTGTGATGAATATCAAATAAGTAAAAATGATTTTTATTATCATTATACTGAAAAGAAAAATGGTTTATTTAATAAGAATAGTGTAATTGAAGTCAAAGTTATGTTAAAAAAAGATATTTTAAATTATATTAAAGAATATTTAGAAGAATTATTAACTAACATGGGTTTAGAAGTAAATATGGAAACTATGTTAAGAGAAGATGTTATGTATATTAAAATATATACTGATCATAATCCAATTGTTATTGGTAAAAATGGGAATACTTTAAAAGCTTTAGAAACTATAGTTAAACAAAAAATTAATACAGAATTTAATATAAGACCTTATATATGTTTAGATGTTGAGGATTATCGGGAAAAACAACAAAGAAGATTAGAATTTATGGCTAAAAAGATCGCTAAAGAAGTAGTTAAAACTAAAGTCGAAGCTCATCTAGATCCAATGAATGCTTATGATAGAAGAATAATTCATAACATTTTAAGTGATTTTAAGGGAGTTAGTACTATTAGTGAGGGAGAAGAACCAAATAGACATATAATTATTAAACCGGAGGTATAAAGATGAATAATGAAGTTAGAAAAGTAAAAGTTAAATTAACTGAGTTTGGGATTAATATCTTAAAAAATAATTATTATAGCTTTATTAAACATCATCCTGAATTAGTTGATGTTGTAGGTAAGTTTCATATTGATATGGATGAAGATGGCTATACTGAGTTTGAATTATTTGAACTTATGAATATATTTGGAAGTTATTTAAATACTGATGATTTACCATATACAGAAACAATGTTTATTACTAATAATGAAAGTTTTAAAAGATAGATATTTAGAGTGTGATATAGAATATAATATTGTTTTAGTAACTAAATACAAATATGGAATATTAAGGGGTAATACTGCTATAAGAATAAGAGATATTATTAAAGATTGTTGTTATCGTTTAAATTATCAAAAAAGATTTATAATTGAAGAATAGTATAATACAAAATAATGTATTATATTTTTTATTAAAAAATATATAATGCAATTTTTAATAATCTATGTTAATATATAGCCGGTGGTATTTATGGAAGATACAATCTGTGCTGTAGCAACTTCTCCTGGAATTGGGGCTATTTCTATTATTAGAGTTAGTGGTAAAGATGCAATTAAAATAGTTAATAATATCTTTAAAGGAGATAATTTAAAAGAAGTAGCTAGTCATACGATTCATTATGGTTATATAATGGATGAAAATGAAGTTGTTGATGAAGTATTAGTAAGTGTAATGTTAAAACCAAAAACTTATACTACTGAAGATGTTATTGAGATAAATTCTCATGGAGGAATTAATACAACTAATAGAATTTTAGAATTATTATTAGAGCATGGTTGTCGTTTAGCTGAACCGGGAGAATTTACTAAAAGAGCCTTTTTAAATGGCAGAATTGACTTAACTAAAGCCGAATCTATCAATGATTTAATAAATGCTAAAAGTGATCAGGCTAGAATGTTAGCGTTAAATAATTTAAAAGGGGCTTTATGGGAAGAAGTCGGAAAAATAAGAAAAAAATTAGTGGAAGTAATGAGTAATATTGAAGTAAATATCGATTATCCAGAATATGAAGATATTGAAGTTGTTACTCATGAAAATTTATTACCAAAGTTAAATGATATTAAAAATAAATTAGAAGAAATGCTTCGTAATTCTAAA
Organism: uncultured Bacilli bacterium; assembly: GCA_947598425.1. Taxonomy (GTDB): domain Bacteria; phylum Bacillota_I; class Bacilli_A; order RF39; family UBA660; genus SIG200. The sequence continues at coordinate 10,135 of CANQFH010000011.1, forward strand.
AATGGTAGAATTATTAATGAAGGAATTCAAGTATGTTTAGTTGGAAGACCTAATACCGGTAAGAGTAGTATTTTAAATCATTTATTAGGAAGTGAAAAAGCAATTGTTACTAATATTGCGGGAACTACTAGAGATATTGTAGAAGGTAGTATGAATTTAAATGGTTATTTAATTAATTTTATTGATACGGCAGGAATAAGAGAAACTGAAGATAAGATAGAACAAATTGGAGTAGCTAAAAGTAAAGAAGCTATAAAAGAAGCTGATATTGTAATTGTGGTTTTAAATAATAATGAAAAGTTAAATAAAGAAGATGAAGAAATAATTAATAAGATAGATCCAGATAAAAGAATTATTTTTGTTAATAAGTCAGATTTAGCTAATAAATTAAAGATAGAAAAAGATTATGTTATTGGAAATACAATTAATATTGATGGCCTAGATAGTTTAAAAAAAGCAATTATCGATAAATTAAATTTAGGAAATATCAATATTAAAGATGTTACTTATATAAGTAATATAAGACAAATAGATTTATTAAAGAAAGCCTTAAATAATGTTAAAGATGCCATTAAAAATATCGAGGGATTGATGCCAATAGATATAGTTGAAATTGATATCAATAATGCTTGGCAACATTTAGGAGAGATAACTGGAGAAGTTTATCAAGAAGAATTATTAGATACTTTATTTAGTAAATTTTGTGTAGGTAAATAAAGAAAAGAGGGATTTTATGTATGATGTAATAGTAGTTGGAGGTGGCCATGCTGGGTGTGAAGCCTCTAATATTGCGGCTAAAATGGGAATGAAAACCCTTCTTTTAACTATGAACAAAAATAATATTGCTGATATGCCATGTAATCCTTCCATTGGAGGTACCGCTAAAGGAATAATTGTAAGAGAGATTGATGCTCTTGGTGGGTTAATGGGTATCGTTGCAGATTTATCCCACTTTCAAATAAAAATGTTAAATAATTCTAAAGGACCTGCAGTAAGAAGTTTAAGAGCTCAAGCTGATAAAAGAGTATATCCTAAAAAGATGTTAGAATTTTTAGAAAAAAATTCAAATTTAGAAATAAAAGAGGGAATGGTTGAAGATTTATTAGTTGAAAATAATGTAGTTAAAGGAGTAATTTTAGATAATAAGGAGATTATTTTAAGTAAAACTGTTATTTTAACTACAGGGACTTATTTAAAAGCTAATATTTTAGTGGGAGATACTAGTAAAGAAGAAGGACCTCATGGAGAAAAGAGAAGTAATTATTTAAGTGATAATTTAAAAAAATATGGCTTAAATATTATTAGATTAAAAACGGGAACTCCACCTAGAATTAAAAAAGAATCAATTGATTTTAGTAAAATGCAAGAAGAATTAGGAGATCCTACATTTCATACATTCTCTTTTGATATTAAACCTACTTATGATATTAATTTGCAACAAAAATGTTATTTATTATATACTAATGAAAATACTCATAATATTATTAGAAAACATTTATCTGAATCGGCAATGTATGGTGGTTATGCTACTGGAGTAGGACCTAGATATTGTCCTTCAATTGAAGATAAAGTCGTGAGATTTGCTGATAAAGAGAAGCATCAATTATTTTTAGAACCAGAAAGTATTTATTATGATGAATGGTATTTACAAGGTTTTTCTTCTAGTATGCCTACATATGTCCAAGAAGAAATGGTTCATAGCTTAACGGGATTAGAACATGCTATTATTACTAAGTATGCTTATGCTATTGAATATGATGCAATTAATCCTTTACAAATGAATGCTAACTTAGAAAATAAAATTTTAAAAAATTTATTTACCGCTGGTCAAATCAATGGTACTAGTGGTTATGAAGAAGCGGCGGGACAAGGTTTAATGGCCGGAATAAATGCTGCTTTAAAAATTCAAGGTAAAAAAGAATTTGTTTTAAAGAGAAATGAAGCCTATATTGGAGTATTAATAGATGATTTAGTTACTAAAGGAGTCAAAGATCCTTATAGAATGCTTACTAGTAGAGCAGAATTCCGTTTAATATTAAGAAGTGATAATGCTGATTTAAGATTAAGAAGTATGGGTTATGAATTAGGAACAATATCTGAAGAACAAATGAATAGATTAAATAAGAAAATAGAAGATATAAAATTATTAAGTGAAGAATTAAAAAATAAGAGATTAAAAATAACTAAAGAAGTTAGTAATAAATTTAAATTAAATAATATGGAAATACCTAAGAATAATCCTACATATGAAGAATTATTAAAAAGACCAGAAGTTACTTTTGAATTTTTAGATGAATATCATCATTTTGATTATGATAATGAAGTATTAGAGCAAGTGTCTATTGAATTAAAATATAATGGTTATATTAAGAAAGCTATAAAAGAAGCTAATAAATTAATTAAAATTGAAGAAAAAGAAATACCTAAAGATATTGATTATCATAAAATTAAAAATCTAGCTAGTGAAGCTAGACAAAAATTAAGTGAAATAAGACCAAGAACTATAGCTCAAGCCTCAAGAATAAGTGGGGTTAATCCCGCTGATATAACCATATTGGCTATATATTTAAAAAAGGAATATAATCATGAATAAGAATGAATTTATTAATGAAGTTAAAAAATTAAATATTGATATTAATAAAGAAATATTAGAAAAATTAGATAAATATTGTTCCTATTTACAAGAATATAATCAACATACTAATTTAACAGCAATTAAAGAAGAACCAGATATTTATTTAAAACATTTTTATGATTCATTAACAATTGTAAAAGTAATCGATTTAAATCAAGTAGATAGCTTGTTAGATATCGGTAGTGGTGCAGGTTTTCCGGGAATGGTTATTAAAATCTTTTTTCCAAACATTAATGTGACTTTATTAGATTCTAATAATAAAAAAACTAAGTTTTTGACAAGTTTAGCCCAGTTATTAAATATTGATGTGAATATTGTAAATCAAAGAGTAGAGGAATATAGTCAAGATAATTTGAATAAATTTATGGTAGTTACATCTAGGGCAGTGGCTAATCTTCGTGTTTTAGCAGAGTTATCTTTACCTTTAGTAAAAGAGAATGGTTATTTTATACCTCTTAAGGGTAATTTAGATAAAAAATTAGAAGATAGTATGGATACTATTAAAATTATGGGTGGTAAAATAATTAGTAGAGTAGAATTTAATTTATATGAAAATAATGGGATGCGAAATATTTTATTAATAGAAAAAACTAAGAAGACTGATTCTAAATTACGAAGTTATGAGCAAATTATTAAAAAGCCATTGAAAAAAATTAGTAAATAAGATAGAATAAAAGATAGTAGAGGGGAATAGATTTAGTGTGAATGATACATCATTACAAGTTATTAATGTGCCAATTGAAGATGTTATTCCTAATCGTTTTCAACCAAGATTAAGTTTTGATGATGAAGCTTTAAAGGAATTAGCGGCCTCAATTAAAGAACATGGGATAATTCAACCCCTTATTTTAAGACGCCTTCAAGACAAATATGAAATAATTGCGGGTGAAAGAAGATATAAAGCTGCAAAATTAGCAGGACTTACAACAGTACCTGGTATTGTCAGTGAAATGGATGATAAAAAGAGTGCTGAAGTAGCCATAGTTGAAAATATCCAAAGAAAAGATTTATCTTCTATTGAAGAAGCTAAATCGTATGAAGCTATTCTTAGTAAGAACTACTTAACTCAAGAAGAATTAGCTAAAAAAATGGGATTAAGTCAATCAGCAATATCTAATAAATTAAGATTATTAACATTATCAGATATTGTTCAAAATGCTTTGATGGAAAATAAAATATCTGAAAGACATGCTCGAAGTTTATTACAATTAGATAGTCCTGAAGAACAAAATAAATGGTTAAATGTGATTTTAAATGAAAGATTAACTGTTAAAGAATTAGATAGAAGAATTAAAGAAGAAAAAGATAGGGAAACAAAAATTATGGAAGAAGATACAAAAGATGAAGTACCAATTATTTCTGTAAAACCAGATATTAATGCTATTAAAGAGAATGCAACGGATATAATACCTACTATTTCTAATCCGGTTCAAGAAGAAATGACTAAAGTTCATGAAGATATAATTGCTCCTCAAGAAGAAGTTATTTTTCCAACTAAAAAAGATAATAAAATGCCAAATAAATTCTTTAATTTTTTAGAAGATGAATCTGTTAATATGAGTATAGAACAACCATCTAGTCCAGTGGAATTACCTACATCTAATGATGTTAGGGAGGAAGTAAATGATTCTTTAGAAGAAATAGAAATGTTAGATGTTCCAATCATGGTAGATGAAAAAGATAGTAATAATAATAAAGAAATATTAAATAGTATAGAAGAATGTTTAAAAAATAAAAATATTAAATATGATATTAAAGAAGAAGATAATGGTTTAGAAATAAAATATATCATAACTATTTCTAAATAATCATTCTATTTCTTCTTTTTTTATATTAGGTTCACTACCTTTTAAATAATAATAAACAATGGCTTTATTAGAATCATTAGTAACTTCTCCAGTAACAGCATCTAAAATAATTCCAACAACATCATTTGGAGTTTCATACCAATTATCTTTATCTAAATCTTTTTGGATATCTTCCATAGTATCAGCCCAAATATTTTTAGTGACACTACTATAATTATTAGTAAATTCCATATTATTATCATAACCAATCCATACTAACATTAAATCATCTTTATTATAACCAACAGTCCAATAATCTGTAGCAGTAGTTCCAGTTTTAATAGCGTATTTTCTTGATAATTTACTAGCAATTACTCTTGCAGTTGCTGTAGTATAATCTTTAAAAGAAGAAGATGTAGTATTAGATAATAATTCATTTAAAATATAGACATAATTAGGATTTAATACTAAACTTTTTTTATTTTCTTTAGTATAAATAACATTACCATTTTTATCTTCAATTTTTCTAATTAAATATAAATCTTTTTTGTATCCAGAAGATGCTAAAGTAGTATAACCAGTAGCAAAGTCAATGATATTTATTTCTTCAGTACCTAATGCTAAGGATGGTATTGACATTAAGTCTTCTTTAATACCAACTTTTTTAGCAGTATTAACTAAAGCATCAGTGCCCAGAAATAAATTAGTTTTAACGGCATAAATATTATCTGAAAAAGCAATAGCTGCAGCCATAGTAATATCTTTATTAGCATATTTATCATTAAAGTTAGTTGGAGAATAACTTTCTTTATTATTAATATTAAAAATAGTATATTCACTTTTAAATTTTGAAGATGATACTAAATTATTTTCTAAAGCAGCATAATATAAGAAAGGTTTCATAGTAGAACCTACTTGTCTTTTAGATGATGTTGCACGATTAAATTCACTTTTACTATAATCAATTCCTCCAGTAAGAGCCTCAATCATTCCCGTATTCGGATCAACAATAATACTTGCTACTTGTAATTTATTATCATCAATATTATTTAAAATATTTTTTTCTAAACTAGTTTGCTTTTTGATATCTAAATTGGTATATATTTTTAAACCACCTTGTTCTAATATATTTTTACTAATTCCTAAATCATTTAATTCTTTATAAACAGCATCTTGATAATACATAAGCATTTGTAAATTATTTTCATTACTCTTACCATATATACTAACATTTTCAAAATCTAAATTTTGATATTCTTCTTCTGTTATATAATTATTATTATATAAAGCGAGAGCTACGATCTTCGCTCTATTAATAGCGTTTTCTTTACTAGCTACGGGATTAAATTTATTAGGGCTTTTAGGTATTCCTGCTAAGATAATAGCTTCTTCTAATGTAATGTCACTAACATCTTTATTAAAATAATATAAAGAAGCATTACTAACCCCATAATTACCATTACCATAGTTAATAGTATTAAGATAAGCCTCTAATATTTCATCTTTATCATATTGTATTTCCACAATAATAGTTAAGAACGCCTCTTCAATTTTCCTTTTCCAAGTTTGTCCAAAATCTAAATATAAATTTTTAACTAATTGTTGAGTAATAGTGGAAGCTCCTTGAACAATATAACCATTTTTAATATTTGTAAATAATGCCATAGCGATTCTTAAATAATCAAAGCCATGATGGGAATAAAATTTTTTATCTTCAATAGCAATTACAGCATTAATTAAATCTTCATCAATATCTTTAATATTAACCCAAGAAGAAGTACTACTTCCTTGATATACTAAATTATCTTGATTATCATATAAATAATAAGTACCATTATTAGTTATATTTAATTTAGGAGTAATTAAAGCATAAATATTAATACCAATATAACAGACAATAAAGGCAATAAAACTAAAGATAACACTTTTAATTATTATATTTTTAACTTGCAAACTAACCACCTAAAATTATTATGTAAAGAATATTTAAAATTATGTTGAATTTATATAGAGGTTATGTTATAGTTTTTAAGAAAAAGAAAGAATAGGTGATTTTATTAAAAGTATTAACTGGCAATTATTTAATAATGATGAATTAATTTTAGATAATAAAAATGAAATGTGTGAGTATGAAAATAATATTATTAAATATGTTGAAAGTGATGGTACAAATATTATTGATTTAAATAATAAAGTGTATATTAG
>CANQFH010000012.1 GCA_947598425.1 uncultured Bacilli bacterium
GGGTATTCCTATTATGGTTATACTTATTACTAGTAACATTAATACTAAGTACTTCTTTCTTATTCTATTATTCATCTTTTAGACTCCCTTTATCATCTATATTATCTTTATTATATAATACCCCCCCCGGAGTCAAGATTTTTCAAATAAAAATATATAGTGCTAACTATATATTTGTCAAATAAAAAGCAAATAAACTATGCAGCTTCATTCACTTTTTTTAAATTTCTTAACATTTCTTGTTTTTGTTTTTCTTCTTCATCATATATACCAAAATATATGTTACGACTCTTAGAATATGGTAATTCCGCTATTAAAGAAAATATGTTATTTTTATCTTTATTTTTTAAAGCAATTTTAAATCTCTCTAACATTCTATTTATAAAATCTGGATCATTAAAATTACTTTCTACTATTTTTTTATAAATACCATATATTTTATTTTTAAAATCTGGATTCATAACTTCATTATTATTTTGAAAATCAATCACTGTATTAAACACATTTTTTGTTAATACTCTTAAATTATGTTTAACATCACTAATTATTTTTAATTTTCCTTCTAAATAACCTGACTCAACCATGTTACTACGAATAATTGAGGCTTTGATTTCCTCATCTGTAAATTTTGAAGTAAATGTATCTATACTAGCTATATCGTAATTAACATTATAATCACATATATCTAATTTATTTATATCTATTAAACTATAATCTCCTAATCTTTTTTCTAAAACTAAATAATATTTAATATTTTCCATATAAAATCCCCTTTTCCTAAAGGAAAAATATTATACCATAACAATTATTGTCAAGTCAATCTATTTCTTTAAAACTATATTCTTACTGGATCAATGTCTATTTCTAATGATATTTTATTCTCATTTATGTACATATCATCTAAATATTTCAAAGTTGCAAATAATTTATCATCAAAACGATATTTAATTACTATTTGAAAACGATAATTATTATTTAACTTAAACATATTAGCAGTAGTTGGTCCTAAAATATAAGATGATTTATCAATATTATTTTTTAAATATAAAGCTATTTTATTGGATTCTTCTAAAGCTAAATTATAATCTTGAGATATAATTTTTAGACTAACTAAATAGTAATATGGTGGATATTTTAATATTTTTCTAATATTCATTTCATAATTATAAAAACTATTAAAATCATTATTTTTGACACAATTTAATACATAATTATCATAATTATATGTTTGAATAATTACTTTACTTTTTAATTTTCTTCTGCCAGCTCTTCCACTAGATTGATATAAAAGTGCAAAAGTTTTTTCATTACTACGAAAATCAGGTATATTTAAAGAATTATCAGCATTTATAATACCTACTAAAGTAACATCAGGAAAATCGAAACCTTTGCTAATCATTTGGGTTCCTAATAATACATCATATTGATGATTTTTAAAATCATTAATAATTTTTTCATAAGAACCTTTAGTGGAAGTTGTATCTTGATCCATTCTAATAACTTTTATATTAGGAAAAGTATTTTTTAATTCTAATTCCACTTTTTCAGTACCAATACCTAAATATGATAAAGCTTCTTCATGACAATTAGGACATTTCAAATCACACTTTTCACTATAACCACAATAATGACAACGTAAATTATTAGTTGATTTATGATAAGTTAAAGTGATATCACAATTAGGACATTTATATGTAAAACCACAACTAGAACAAGTAATTGTAGTAGAAAACCCTCTTCTATTTAAAAGAATTATTGCTTGATTATGCTTATCTAAACATTCATTAAGGCAATTTTTTAAGCTATCAGAAAAAATAAAATTTTTTTTCTTAACTTCTGTTACCATATCGACAATTTCAGTTTCAGGTAATTGTCCTCCACCAGCTCTTTTAGTTAAAAACAAGTGCTTGTAAACACCTTTAATGGCTCTAGCCCTAGTCTCTAATGTTGGAGTTGCACTTCCTAAAACAACCGGAATATTATGGTAACTACCTCGATATTTAGCAATATCAATGGCATTATATCTAGGAACACTTTCTTGTTTATAAGTTTCACTATGTTCTTCATCTATAATAATAATTCCTAAATTATTTAAAGGCATAAAAATAGCTGAACGTGTACCAACAACCAAAGATACTTCATTTCTAACTATTTTTAAATATTCATCATATTTTTCCCCATCAGATAATCTACTATGAAAAATAGCTACCTTACTGCCAAACCATTCATAAAATCTTTCCACTAAGGCAATTGTTAAGCTAATCTCAGGAACTAACATAATGGCACTTTTACCATTTTTGATACAATTATCAATTAAATTTAAATAAACTTCAGTTTTACCACTTCCAGTTATTCCTTCTAATAAAAAAACTGTATGATTATTAATATTTTTAATTGTATCATATGCTGCTTGTTGTTCTTCATTAAGTTCATGTTTTTGGGGCTTAATATCTAATTTTTGAATTCGATATTCTTGTTCTTTAACTTCTTTAATTAATTCTTTATCTTTTAAAGCTTTAATAATACTATATGAATAATCACTTTTTAATACTTTTTCATTATCCAAAATAGCTTCTAAAAGATCTGTTTGTTTATTCTTACGATGGTACGTTTCTAAATAAGTTTGAATATCTTCAGGACTTTTATTTAAAACTAAATACTTTTTATAATAATTGTAATCAGTATGCTTATCTTTAAGTTTTAAAGAACTAGGTAACATCGCTTGATATGCCGTTATTAAAGGGCATAACGTTTTATCTTTAATATATAACCCTAGTTCTCTTAATTCTTCACTTAAAATGATTTCTTCATCAATTATATCTATGATTTCTTTTAATTTATAAGAAGATGTATATGTATTATTTATACTCATAACAAACCCATTGATAATTTTTTTACCAAATGGTACTCTTACTTTCATTCCTGCTTTTATTTTATCTTGAATTTCATTAGGCACTAAGTAAGTAAAATACTTATCAATTTTTTTGGTTGGATATTCAATTAAAATTTCAGCATACATGTCTTTCTCCTTATTTATTAATTTTCTTCTTTTATTTCAAAATCTTTTAATTCTCCATCACTTAGAATTTTATTAACTTTATTAGTGGCATCTTTTAATTTATCACTACATTTTTTGGCAAGTTCCATTGCTTCTGTATATTTTTTTATAGCGTCTTCTAAAGGAACATTACCTCCCTCTAATTCTTTCACTAAATTTTCTAAATCTTTTAAATTTGTTTCAAATGTTTTTTCTTCCATTATTTAATCTCCTTTACTATACTTATAAATTCTCCTTCATATAATTTAATATTTACTTCATCATTTTCTTTTAATTCTTGAATACTTTTAATTACTTTATCATTTTTTCTAACTAAAGAATAACCATTACTTAAAATATTAAGAGGATTTACTAATTTCAAAGTATTAATTAAGCTTTCTAGATGATGATTATGATTTATTAACATTTTATCTACTAAATTATTTAAATAAATAATACTATTTTTTAATCTATTCTCTTCTTTAATTATGATACTATCAGGACTTACTAATTTTATTTTATTTTTATTAATTTCTAATTCATGAGTTTTAATATTTAAAATATTCATAATATTTCTATTTAAATTATCCATTAATTTATCTAATTTTTGCTCTTTAATTTCATATAAACTCATCGGATTTTTTAATACAAATGAATTTCTTAAATTATACAATTCGATGAATTTAGTATTTACTAAATTTTTAATATTTTTATTCAATCTTATTTTGTATTGCTCCAACAAATTATTAATATCCATAACAGTTGGTACAGCCATTTCTGCTGCTCCAGTTGGAGTCGGTGCTCTTAAATCGGCCACAAAATCAGCAATAGTAAAGTCAGGTTCATGGCCAACAGCACTAATAATTGGAGTTTTAGCGTTATAAATAGCTCTAGCTACTATTTCTTCATTAAATGCCCATAAATCTTCAATTGATCCACCACCACGACCAACAATTAAGATATCACAATTATAATTATCGGCAACTCCAATTTGTTTAACAATATTCGGTGCCGCTTCTACTCCTTGGACTAAGCTAGGAAACAATATAACTTCACACAAAGGATATCTTCTTTTAATGGTACTCATTATATCTCTAACAGCAGCACCAGTATCAGCAGTAATAACCCCAATACGTTCAGGAAACCTTGGAATTGGTTTTTTATGTTCTTTATTAAATAGCCCTTCTTTAAATAATTTTTCTTTTAATTTTTCATATTCAATATAAAGATTGCCAATACCATCTAATTGCATTTCTTCTACATAAATTTGATAACTACCAGAAGCCGGATAAGTAGATATTCTTCCTTTAATTAAGACATTCATCCCATCTTCAGGCACAAATTGCAAATTCCGAGCATTATTATAAAACATTACAGCATTAATTCTTGATGCATCATCTTTTAAAGTAAAATATAAATGCCCTCTTGTATGATTTTTAAAGTTAGATATTTCTCCTCTTAAATAAACTCGATTTAAAAAGATATCATTATCAATTATACTCTTAATATATTCATTTACTTCACTTATACTTATATATTTATTATCCTCTGTCATCTTTTTAAATCCTTTCTAACTTCCAATTTAATTCTACCAAACAATAATTCGCTTGTCAATTATTTTTGAAGAATAATTTAAAATTTATTTAATACCCGGATCATGATGCTGACATTCTTCAAAACAGTCTATAATTAAATTATAATTATCAGTGTAATTCTTTATTATTTGTTCTTTATTAGGGATTATTAAAGGAATGTTACCATTAACAGTTATAATAACATTGCTATTTTCCACTTCATCTAAAATTTCTTTAAAATAATCTGGAGTCCATATATCTAAATAATGTTTGCACAAAAATAAATAGCCTTTATCAGAATTTCTAAAAAATTCTTCTAAATTATCTTTCTTATTATCTAAGACATTTTCATTGCTAAGAATATTTTTATAATGTTGGTTCCCATCATAAAAACTTGATATCATCACATTCCGATTATAATTAAATAAATATTCATGATCATATACTATTAAATTACTCTTATTATGGCGGGTTACAATTCCATAATTAGTATAATTACGATCAGAATTACCAAACAAAAAATCAAATAAATACATTTTTATTATTTGAAACATCAATTCTTGAGAATTGAAATGATATTTATCTAACATTCGCCATATTTCATATAAAGAAGCATTTTTAATATGGTTTAAACCTAAACTTGCCATATTTTTAAATTCTACATACTCACTTAATAAATAGTAACTATTATCTATTTTTACTAAATGACACAAAGGAGTTTCTAAATCAAATAAACATGCTAAATGATACCCAATTAATTCATTAATACCAAATTGAGGTTTTAAAAACAATCTTTTAATATAATAGTATCCATTACTAAGTTTATTGGGATTTGATCTAGTATAATTTTGAATAATTTGTATATCTTTTTCAGTTATATGCATATCTTTCTCCTTTATAATATTTTATTTTTTTCTAGTTCTATAATAATTTTTAACTGTATTAGCAATATGGTTCATTACTTCTTCATCATATCTTTGGTCTATAGGTAAACAAACAATATTTTTTGATAAATTAATTTCTGCAATATCAGCATTGCTATCAACAATATTAGGCCAATGCCATTGAGAATAAATATTATTTTCTTGCAAATATCTTCTTAAATCTTCACCATTATTTGTATAAAGAGGATACATATAAGTTAAATTATCTTCCAAATGTTTTTCATTATAATCTTGCAAATGTTCTTGCAAATATTTATAGTTATTTAATCTTTTATTTAGTATATCTTCATAATCTATAGCTTTTAGATAATTATAAGTAAAATTTGACATATATGTTAAATCTTCTAACTCATAATACTTATCGGCATCATAAAAAGTTTTATAATGGTAATATTGTCCTAATTCATCTCTTTTAATCATTTCATCCAACTTATTAGCACTCTTACCAATTAAAATATTAGTATCTTTTTTTATATCACCCACAATTGTAGCTCCATCAGGAATACCAAAATATTTACGATAATTATAAATAGTTAAAGTATTATAATTATTTTCATTATAAAAATCATGGGTATTATCTATAATTACATTATGATAACGAGATACTAAATCTGGTAATAAATCTCTTAATAACCCAAAATAATTAACAATATAAATATAAGTATCACTGCTAGTTATTTTAATATTATCATTAGGAAGTAAATTACTATCAACATGATAATAGATAATCTCAACTAATTCTTTTTTAGAAACATCACTTAATGATTCACATAAAAAATATGGTAAATAAATTTTTTTAATATTATTTATTCTTAAAATATATCTTAAAGCATTTCTTCCTGAAGACAAATTAACACCTTGATGATACAAATTTCCCTTTAATGGTTCTAATTTAAAATGACAGCCAATATCTTCCATTTAATTCTTCTTTTCTTTTAAATACTTAGCTAAATCATAATAAGCATCTGTGTTCCATAAAAGGCATCTTTCTTCATCAGGAAAACATCCAAGAGTTTTATCTTTACCTTCAGGAATAAATATAAAATCCCAACTCCAGCCATAAATACCCATCTTTTCTTTCGAAATAGTACCTTTAGTTATTGATTTAAAAACAATGGGATCACTACCATATTCACAATAAGCAAAAGCCTCGATGAATAGAGCTTCTCTATCAGAAACATTTTCTAATAATTTTAATAAACCATTTTCATTTAAGGTATCATCTACATAGTGAGTATAAGGACCAGGAAAACCATTTAAAGCTTTAACAAATAAACCAGAGTCATTTTTTAAGACATTTGTCTTCAATTTTTCACTAGCTTCTTTAGCAGAATGTGCGGCAATTTCACAAACATCATCAGCTTGAATCTCGGTAGTAGGAATTGCCACATTATCTACAGTTATACCTAATGGCTCTAATATTTGTTTAGCACTAAATATTTTAGATTTATTACCTGTTACATAAGTTATTTTCAATTAAATCATCTTCTTTCTTCTTTAATTATATCATTAGTAATGACAAATAGCCAAAAAGCTTTGGGCTTAAACCATTTTTTGACTTCAAATAATCTTCTATAAAACTTATAATAATGAAAACTATAATGTTCTACAACGATACCACCAGCTTTTTTAATTAAATTATACCATTCTTTTTTAGTAAGACTTCTTTCATTTCCTAACATTTTTTCATTTAAATTAAAATAGGTACTAGGAATACCAAAAACAACATACTTAGCAATTTTCATTTGTTCTTTTAAAGTTTGAATAATTTCCTCATCATTAAAATGTTCTAAAACTCCATTACTATATGCCACATCAAAAGTTTGGGGACGATATTTTAAATGAAGAATATTACCAACTTCATATTTACAAGGCGTAATAACTTTTGAACTAAGAGCAATCTCTTTAGCGTAATCTAAAACTTTTTTAGATAAATCCAATGCTGTAACATCTAATCCTATTTTTTGTAAGTAACCTGCCATAAGGCCAGTACCACACCCAGCTTCAAGAACCTTCTTATTTAAGGCATATTTTTGAATTGTTTTAACAAATTTTTTCTTATACTTTAATTTATAGATAAAATAATCATCAGGGCACTTAAATTCTTCAATATCTATTTTATATAATTCATACCATTTATCATCTTCATTTTTACCACTATCAACAATAATTTCATCAATTTTTTGAACTATTTTATTATAAGCTTGTTCATAACTATCCTTATCATCTATTACTAATAATTTATAATCACTATTATGATAACGAATAAAGTCTATTAATTCTTTATTAAATTCTTTCAAAGTATTCTTTTCTTCTATAGTATATTTTCTATGATCTCTCTGTTCACTAATTTTTAAAGATTTATTCATATCTTTATTAAAAAATACTAACAAATCAATCTTTTTTTCATCATTGGTTAAACACTTAAAAAAATGATTCATAAATTCTTCTAAATTATTTATGTGAGCCTTTTTTAATAAAACTTTTTGATAAGCATATATAGAGGCATAATTACGATCAAAAAAATTAATATCATTATTTTCACTATATAATTTTTCTCTCAAATATAAATAATCCGCACCTTGAATTAAGGTCTCAGATAATGTCGTATTAAAATCTTGATGACTAGTAACTAAGACATTTTCCTTAAACATATCATTTATAACATTATATAAAGGTGAAGATTTATCAATATCATTAGTAAACCCTACTTTATAACTTTTACTATATTTATCTTTTAACTTCTTAATCATTGTAGTTTTACCCACACCAGTAGAACCTTCAAAAACAATATTAATCATAATTACTCCTTACTATTACATCAGGTAATATATCTTTAAATCCTTGATAACAATATCCTTTTTTAAATTGATATAATCCATAATCTTTATTATCTATATCATTTTCACTACAGAATACTCCCCCAAAATCATAATTAGGTATTTTATTTAAAATACAATATTTAATGGCTTCCCATTGGAGATAATACATTCCTAATAAATTACGATTCCTACTATTAGATACTCCGTATAAATATATTAATCTATCTTTATATACAATATCTATACTCATTGCTAAAGGAATATCTTCATACCATACTTCTAAAAATATCAAATCATCTTGATATACTTTTATTAAATTTTGAAAATAAGCTTTGGTATGAGGATTAAAATCATGTCTTTGGGCAGTATCTAAATATAATTTATAAAAATTATCTATATCTACTTTCTTACTTAATTTAAATTTTAAATTTTTTCTATAAGATCTTCTAGTATTTTGTCTAAATTTACTAGGTAACTTTTTAATCAATTCTTCTTCATCAAAGATAATAGGCATTATTGCTAATAAATTAGAATCATGGCCTTCATTTTTATTTGTTATTACATAATTTAAATCATTAACATTTTGAAAAACATCTTCACTAATCTCCGGATTAATAACAATATACTTATAATTATTATTAACTAACCATTTCTTTATTTCATGAAAAAATAAATTTAAAATCTCTTTATTTTGATAATCTAATACTGGTCCTCGTGGAGCATATACATATTTTTCATTATTTTTTTCTTTTTCTAATAAATTACATACCCAAATAATTTTATGATTTAATTCATAATATAAGTAGTATTTTTGTTTTTCATTTCTGATTAAATTCCATTCAATACTTTGCATATAATTAGCGTAATTATTATGTTTTAAAAATGCTTTTATTTCTTTAATTTTATTAACGTCATTTAAATTTAATTCATATAACATAATTTACTCCTTATAAAAATTATCAATAAATTGTCTATTATATTTCTTTCTTAATAATAATTTTTCACTAGCATTATTTTTTTGGGTAATATTCATAAAATCATTATATATACTTGGAAAATCATCGGTTTTAGAGATCAATAAATATTCATAATATAAAGCATTAGCAATAGTTTCCTTCATTCCTAATAAATATCTTTCATAATCTCTACTACCTAATCTTCTTAATAATTCTTCTTTATTAGGAGGTAATAAATATATCATTAATGTTTCTATATCGATTTGTTTTATTTCTTTAGCAGATGAATAACCAACATTAAATATAATTTGTTTGTCATTTAATTTTTTTAATTCATCTTTAGACACACCATAATAATTACCATTAAAGATTGTATATTCAATTAAATTTCGATTATTTATATACTCTTCAAACTCTTCTAAAGTAATAAAATTCATCTTACCTTTTTCATTTTCTCTTCTATTTCTAGTAGTAATTCCACTAGCTTCTTCAAATAAAGGATTAGTATTTTCAATATATTGAATTAATTCAGACTTACCACTTCCAGAGGGACCAGTTATTACTATGGGATTATATAAATATTTAGTCATTTTTACACCTCAAATCTTTTTCCCAAAAGAAATATACCCAATTATCTTTAGCTATTTCATAAACATATTTTAAATCTTTTCTTTGAGAAAGTTCTATATTTTTAAAATCTTCATCTATTACTAATGAATAAATACCTACAACTTCTTTATTTTTTTCTTTTAATAATTCTATAACTCCTTTAGTAGTAGTTCCTTTATAAATAATATCTTCAAGTAATATACATTGGCTTTTTTTATTAGTAAGATTATCGTTTAAATACCTAAATTGACCATAATCATGACAGTTATCAGAATTACTCATTTGTGTCTGAATCATTCCCACTTCTCTTTTGTTTATTAAATGAGAAATAGTTGTAAGCATTACTAATCCTCCCCTGGCTAAAGCAATAATCTCTATATTATCAATTTCATAATTCTTTTTAATATCTTCACTAATTAAGATACAAGCATCCATATAATTATCATAATTAAAATTTATTTCTTTATTAATTGCTGGTAATCGATTATCTTTTAATAATTTTTCCATTATTATTCCCTCTTTTAAAATACCTATTTGAGATTAATTATACTATATAAAGATGTAATATTTAGGTATCATTAAAAAAATAGAAAACTTAATTTAAATTTTCTATTCCTAACAAATTTAAAGTTTTAATATCATTATGATTTAATTCTAAACCGGTTACATAAACATAATTTTTATAATAAGTAAAGGAATAAGGAATAAATTTTCTTCTTTTTTTGTGAAAATCAAATTCTAAGATTTCATTATTCTGAATAGCTTTACTAATAATTTTATATTTATGATTTATTTCATCTTGTTTTATCTCTGGATATCTTCCTTCATCAGTTGAATAAATAACAATTGCTCTTATTTTTTCTAAAGTAATACTTAACTTATCTCTTTCTTTATTATCTAGTTTATCTAAAATACTTTCAATGGCATCAACATCTAAATAGTCAAAAGAAATATTATAATTATGTTTTTGATGATAAATATAACCACCATATTTCCCTCTTATAGTATCAATATATATACCACTTTTTTCTAACTCTTCTTTATATATAGCAATCATTCGAGGATTTACCTCTAATATATCCGCTAATTCATACTTAGTATATTTACGACCACTTTCCAATAATCTTAACATTGTTAAAGTATTACTAACTTTACTCATATTTTATTCCTATCTTTTAATGACATCTTCTTTATCTAAATTAACTTTAGCCTTAATTAATACTTCAATTAAATTGTTATGAACTGTATAAGAAACGGTATCTCCGACTTCTTTATGATAAACAGCTTTACCTAAAGGACTATTTATAGATACTTCTTCGATGCCTTCAGCATTTTTACCTTTAGAAAGTCCCACTAATTTAAAAGTCATATCTTCAACATCTTCATCTTCAAATTTCATATCAATATTTAAAACATCTCCGATATCTATAAGAGATTCAGAATCATTTTTAGAAACTAAAACTACTTTTGAAAGATCATTAATTCTTCTTTGAATTTCTTTTTCTAAACGAAATGATTCTCTTTCGATTTCTTCAAATTCTGGGGAATCCCAACCATCTCCTGCTCCAGCATCAAAAGCTTCTTTTCTACCTTTATTAACTTCTGCTAATTTTTGTTTTAATAATTCTATTTCTTTTTCTAAATCTTTTAAGCCTTCTTGATCTAAATAAATACGACCATTTTCCATACACTAACCTCCTAAATTGCAATTATTTTAACATATCTATTACCTAGTTGCAATTTAATCTTTAACTATTTTATCCAAAACAGCATTAATTATTTTTCTAACACTTTCATCACTATATTTTTTTGCTAATTCAATTGCTTCATTAATAACGACAACTTCTGGAGTATCAGTATATTTTATTTCATAAATACCCATTCGTAAGATAGCACATCCTGTTTTATCAATTCTATCAATAGTCCAATCATGCATATATTTATTAGCAAGTTCATCTATTTCTTTTTGATGAGTAACAACACCATAAACAATATCTTTAACAAACTCATTTTCTACTTCCATATTTTCTTTTAAAATTTCATTAATATCACTATTTTTAAATAAATCCCATTGATATAAAATAATCATGCATTTTTCTCTTAATTCACTTCTAGTTTTTGCCATCAAAATCACCAATAAACATTATATCTTAAAAGTTAAATAAATACTAGCTTTATTTTATCTTTAGATACCTTTTAATATTTTCAATATCTTTCTTATCTTTATCTCTCTTATTATTTATTTTCCATTCTAATTCTTTTAATAATTTTAAAGTTGGATAACCTTCATAAAATTCAATATCTTCTTTGGGATAATTAGCTAATTTTAATTCAACATCATCTTCATAATTATATAAATTAGGCATTTTATTACTTGGTGTTAATAAACCTTTACTATTTAGTTCTAAAAACAATTTATCATTAATAGCTAAATCAATATCTTCAGTTGTACTTCTTAAGCCATGAATTAGTAAATTCCCTCCAGATATAATCACATAATCATCTTTAGAAAAATTTAATTCATCTACTCTTTTTAAATATTCTATCTTATTCATAATAACTCCTTTATTTTTTAATATTTAATTTTAATTCATATAAATAATTTAAAGCTTCCATTGGTGTCATATTTAAAGGATCTATCTTATTTATTTGTTCTTTTAAATCATCTATTTCTTGTTTTTCTTTTTCTTCAAAATCAAAACTTAATTGTACTTTTTCAACTTCTTTATTTTTCTTATTACTTTCATATTCCGCTAAAATTTCACTGGCTCTAGTAAGTAAATCTTCAGGCATACTAGCAAGACGAGCTACATGAATACCATAACTTTTATCGACCGCTCCTGGTTTTACTTTATGTAAAAAAGTAATGGTACCTTTATTTTCAATGGCACTTACATGAACATTTTTAATCGTTTTAAATTGTTTATCTAATCTCGTTAATTCATGATAATGGGTAGAAAATAGGGTTAAAGCTTTAATTTTAGTAGAAATATACTCTAATATGGCTTGAGCTAAACTCATTCCATCATAAGTAGCAGTACCTCTTCCTAATTCATCAAAAATAATTAAACTATTCTCAGTGGCATTAACAATAGCATTTTTAGCTTCTTTCATTTCCACCATAAAGGTAGATTCACCACTTACTAAATCATCACTGGCTCCAATACGAGTAAATATTTTATCAATAATTGGTAAATTAGCACTTTTAGCAGGAACAAAAGAACCCATTTGAGCCATCAATATAATTACGGCTACTTCTCTCATATAAGTAGATTTACCACTCATATTAGGACCAGTTATTAAAAGAGTTGAACTATTATTATCCATATGACAATCATTACTAACATATGAATCACTGACAATCTCGACAACCGGATGACGGCCTTCAACAATATCTAAAGTTTTATCATTATTTAATTTTGGCCTTACTAAGTTTAATTCTTCACTACATATAGATAAAGCTAAAAGAGCATCAATACTACTAATAGTATCTGCAGTCTTTTTAATCTTTAATATTTCTTTCTTAATAATATTTTTAATTTCCATAAAAAGATTATATTCTAATTCAATTATTTTTTCTTCAGCATTTAATATTAAAGCTTCTTTTTCTTTTAATTCTGGAGATATAAATCTTTCATAATTAGTAAGAGTTTGTCTTCTTTCCCAACCAAAGTTTTCTTTAACTTCTTTAGCTTGTCCTTTAGATACTTCAATATAATAACCAAATACTTTATTAAAACCAACTTTTAAATTTTTAATACCCGTTTCTTCTTTTATTTTAGATTCAAATTCTAAGATAAAATCTTTACCACCACTTCTAATACTTTTTAACTCATCTAATTCTTTATTATATCCTTCTTTAATTAAATAACCTTCTTTTAATGTAATCGGAGGATTTTCATATAATGACATTTCTAATAATTCATAGATATCTTGATGAGTATTAATATTATCTGTAAATTTTAATTCTTCCATTATTTCTTTTATCCTTGGTAATACTTTTAAACTATTTCTTAATTGTAATAAATCCCTGGCATTAACTGAACCCGTACTAACTTTACCACATAATCTTTCAATATCATATATTTCATATAATAAATCTTTTAATTCATCTTTTAATATAAAATTATTATTTAATGTTTCAATCTTATCATACCTTTTATTTAATTCATCAATATCTTTTAAAGGATGCATTAGATAACTTTTTAGTTTTCGAGATCCCATGGCAGTTTTACATTTATCAAGAAGCCAAATTAAAGAATAAGTACGATCTTTCAAACGAATAGTTTCAAATAATTCTAGATTACGGACTGTATGAATATCCATCTCTAAATAATCTATTTTTTCAATTACCTTACATTCATTAATATGATTAATATCTTTTAATTCTTTAACTACTAAATAGTAAAATAAATGGTTGACTCCTGCTTTTTGACGAGCATCATTTAAGTTATTTAAAAACTCAACTTCTTCATTATAATATTCTTTAGAAAAAACAACTTCAATATTATATTTATTTTTAAGTAAATCTACTAAATTAACATTAGAATTATCTAATAAGACCACTTCTTTAATACCTAAACTTAATATTTCACTTATTAAGATTTCATCTTTTCTTTCAATAGATAAACTATTTAATTCTCCAGTAGAAATATCAGCATAAGTAATAATATAAATATCACTAAATTCTAAAATACTAGCTATATAAGAATTATTATGTTCATCTAATAATTCAAAATCAGTAACGGTACCTTTACTAATGACATCAATTACTCCCCTTTTAACAGTATCTTTAGTAGTTTTAGGATCTTCTAATTGTTCGCAGATGGCAACTCGATAACCTTTGTTAACTAAAGATTCAATATAACCTTTAACGGCATGATAAGGAACACCACACATGGGTACTTTTTCATCTAATCCTGCAGATTTACCTGTTAATGTAAGTTCTAGCTCTCTCGAGGCAGTAAGACCATCTTCAAAAAATAATTCATAAAAATCCCCAAGACGAAAAAATAAAAGTTCTTCTGGATATTGATCTTTTATTTCCATATATTGTTTCATCATGGGACTTAATTTTGTTCTATCTACTTCATTTCTTTTCATAAGCTTTATTATACTATCTTATTTTTTGAAAAACAATTAAATCTGAAAAATTATTGTTGTTTATCAATATTTTTTATGATAAACTTGGAGGTAAAGAAGGAGGATTTTTATGGCAAAGTTTTGTGCAGATTGTGGAGCTGAGATTAAAGATGGTCAAGATGTATGTTTAGGTTGTGGCAAGGTTTTAAATAAAACTACCGCTAATAGTAATATAGTAGATATTTCTAAAGAAGATAAAGCCGCTAATACAGGTTTTATACTTGGACTTGTATCTTTAATAGCATGGCTTATTCCTTTATTTGGTTATCCAGTTACTATTTGTGGTATCGTTTATAGTTCTAAAGGATTAAAATCTACAAGTAAGAAAACTAAAGCAATAATAGGATTAGTATTTTCAATTATATTCTTAATATTTACACTTTCTAATTCTATATTAGGAGTAATTGAAGCTTTAAATGCCGCTTAATATTACTAAAAAATATTTAAACAAACAAAAAATGTAATCAACAAATTACATTTTTTTATGCTATTGATAAGACTAGACGGAAACCATCGTTGGCGTTCGCACCACCAGCGCCCCTAGCGAAGTAGAACTGACCGGCCAAGACTCCGCCGTCCCAACCGCCACCTCGATCGAACCAAGGGCCGGAAGCGTCAACAAAGGCCGAGCTGTCGGCATACCAACTACTATGCCAATAAGTGGTTCCATTGTCTTCTATATAATTTAAGAATGGACCTAACTCTCCAGTTGCATCTCCTAGTATTCTTTTATCATAGGAGTTAGCACTACTAGTTGCATCATACACATCTACATAATCTTTATATGTAGTCGTTAAATCTGAGCTACCATTAAATCCACTACTTCCAGTGTTTCCATTAATATAAGCTGCTACATATTCCCATGCACCACCTGACATATCATATACTCCTGTGATATTTCCTGTGGTACTAGCTAGAAAACCTGTTGGGGTATTCCACATTTGAGTTTTATCCGTTCCATAGTCTCCAGGATGTGTACCTTGATTTGTTCCTGCTGATGCTGAGTACCCAGTTTTATAATCTGAATTGTTATTTACATTAACTTCTGTTCCTATTCCATATGCTGAATGAGATAAATAAGCGACTGCTCCCCATTCTGTATTTTTTAACATATGACTTTTTAATTCTGTTTTATATTCATATGCTGACATAAAGAAGTTCTTTACTGTATTATTTCTCCATGAGTATACATTTGGTTTTATTATAATATGATTAGATGCTATGTCTTTCACTTGTGCTCCTTCAGTAGTCCAATTATCTGGTGTTATTGGGTTTCCATTATCTCCATCTTGGTTATATCCGGTTTCAAACTTTCCTACCCATATTCCATTTAATTCTGTTTCTCCTAAAGTAAAGGCAGGATGTAATATGTAATCTCCTACATTTACATTAGTATCTCCACTTTCACCACCATTTTTTGTTGTTGAATTATCTATTTTTACTGTTTCTTTATCTCCAAATACTACATCTATTAAATGTGAATCTCCTGCTAATAAATGTAATG
>CANQFH010000013.1 GCA_947598425.1 uncultured Bacilli bacterium
TATAATAAATATGTATAATATGAAGGAGTCTAGAGTATGAAGAAAAAATATGTGTTATTGGTATTAATTATAGTCATAAGCATAACATTAATAGTTAGTTTTAGTAATAGACAAAATAATAAATTAGATGAAGTAAAGTTAAATGAAAAAGATAGTGAAATGTTTGCTATTATGTTACAAAATGATACTGGATATGAAGAAAGTAGCAATAATGAATGGCCAACTAAAGATTATACCTTTAATAGTTCTCTATCAGGATGTATAGATAAAAACGGAAATAAAATAGAAGAAGAAGGAATATTAACATTTGACGAGGAAACAAAGTTAGCTACGGTAGAAACTAGTAAAACTAGTTATTGTTATTTGTATTTTGATAAGAAAAAATTACTGGGAGGAGATTATATATTAGATTCTTCACCAGATAATTTAAGTAAAGAGTTACAAGGTGGTATGTATCGGTATCAAGGAACGGTAGATGTAGTAGACAATAATTATATCTGTTTTGGAACCGATAATAAAGACACTTGTACAAACAATCCAGATATTTACATGTATCGAATTATTGGTATTGTTGGTAAAGATGATACAGATAAAGTTGATGGTGTTGAAAGAGACTATGATGATACGGTATCTAAAGGGATGATTAAAGTATTAAAACAAACTCCATTAAAAGAAGAAAATATAGATACATTTCAATGGGATCCAGTTATTGACAATACTAAAACTTGGTCAACTAGTTTATTGAAGAAAAGATTAAATGGTGAAAGTAATGGTAATAATAAAGGTAATGGTGGTGATACCAATATCTTTCTAAATTCTAATAATACATTATATCCATATATGAAAGATCCAACTTGGACTGATAAAATAGTTAGTAAAAAATGGTATGAAGGTGACATAGATTTATATTCCTTTCCGGACACTGTAAGTGAATTATTTAACCAAGAACATGGAATAACGGAAGCAACTTTTTTTCGAGGAGAATTTTATAATGCAAAATGGCAACAAACAACCGATGTCTTTAAAATAAGTCTTTTGTCATTAAGTGATTTTTATTACAGCGTTTCTAATGATGATACTCGCATTCTATCAAATCCAGAGGCATGGACTGATGCATGGATTAATATTAGTGATGATGAATATACATCAACGGTGATGGGACAAGGTCAAGATTATGATCCAATGTTATATATATACATATTACAATCAGGTGCATATAATTTTGCTCCTCAAAACTGGCCTACTATTACTCGTCCCATCTTCTATCTTAATTCCAATATTGCATTAACTGGAACTGGAGATATAACTGATCCATTTTTTATTACAAATTAGGAAGGAAATGCCTTCTTTTTAATTGCTAAATAACTTAAATAATTGTATAATTTTATGTAGAAGGTGATTATATTGAAAAATAACAAAATAACAACTTTATTAAGTCCAATATTATTTTTTGTATTAGGTATAATTTTATTTACTAATCCTGATACTGTTGTTAAGTTTATTTCCTATATTTTAGGAGGTATATTAATTTTAGTTGGGTTATATAAATGTGTTAATTATTATATTCATGATAAAAAGCTACAAGTAGTAAATCGTAATGAGATGGCATTTGGTATTACAGCCATTATCTTGGGATTATTATTTATCTTTTTAGCAAACGCAATTGAATTTTTAATTAGAGTATGTTTTGGTGTCTATATGTTATTTATAGGTATCAATAAGATGCTTCAAACTGTTTATACTACTGATAGATCAACTAAGTTTTATTCTTTAATAGTAGTGGGCTTAATATTTATAGCAGGTGGTATGTATACAATCTTAGATGCTAATTTAGCATTACAAATAATTGGATTATTTATGATTATTTATGGTATTTTAGACATTATTAGTTATTTTTTAAATAGAAGTAAAGAAGAAGTCAAAGAGGAAATAGAGGAAGTTCAAAAAATTATTACTAATGATGATGTCTTAGAGGCAGAAGTAGTTGAAGAAAAAGAAGAGACTAAGCCTAAAAGAAAGAGTAAAAAATAATTATGTGGAAAAAGATTTTAGTTCCTAAAGTTTATTTACCAATTGTCTATTTATTATTAGCAATAATATTTTATAGATTATTATGTAGAATTGTTGATAAGACATTAGTTATTAACAAAAGATCTAAAACAAGAGATAAATTAACTATTAAAAGAGAAGCTACAATAATAAATTTAATTAAAAGTATAATTAAATATATTGTAGCAATAATAGTATTGTTAGCAATATTAAATGTCTATGGAGTAAAGACAACAAGTATTATTGCTTCTTTGGGAGTAGCTGGAGCAATTATTGGTTTAGCTTTCCAAGACATAATTAAAAATTTATTAGCAGGTTTTTCAATTATTTTTGATAATCATTATATGCAAGGAGATATTGTTACCATTAATGGTTTTCGTGGTGAAGTAATTGAATTAGGATTACAAACTACTAAAATTAAATCTTATACTGGAGAAGTGATGATTATTAATAATAATTTGATAACAAGTGTTATCAATCATAGTATGTTTGATACTATATTATATTTAGAAATACCAGTAAGTAAAAATATTTCTTTAGAACAATTAGAAACTATTTTAAAAAATGTTAATAAAAGAATAGAAAAGTTAAGTGATGTTACAGATAAAGTTTTATTACTAGGAATAGAAACATTAAATAGTAATAATTATGTTTATAAAGTTCAAATTAATTGTAAACCAGATAGTCATTTTGGTATTAAAAGAGAATATATGAAATATTTAAAAGAAGAATATGATCTAAATAAGGTAGAAGTACCAGCAGAATATTTAGAGATAAAAAATAAATAGAAAGAGGAATGAATATGGAAAAAGCAAAAGTATATTATACTAAGAATATTAATGCTGAAAGTTTAATTAAAATTTATGAAGCATTAGGGGTTAAACTAGAAGGAAAAGTAGGAGTTAAAGTATCTACTGGAGAAAGAGGTAGTAAAGGATATTTAAAAGCTGATTTAATTGGACCATTAGTAAAGAAAATAAATGGTACTATTATTGAATGTAATACTGCTTATGATGGTGCTCGAAATACCATGGAAGAACATTTAGAAGTAGCTAAGGAACATGGTTTTATGGATTATGCTGATGTTGATATTATGGATGGTAAAAAAGAGATTAAGATACCAGTACCTAAAAATAGCAAACATTTAGAATATGATATAGTTGGTGAGAATATCGAAAATTATGATAATATTTTAAATTTAGCTCATGGTAAAGGGCATGCCATGGGAGGCTTTGGTGCTAATTTAAAAAATCAATCTATTGGAATAGCTTCTCGTAATGGTAAAGCTTATATTCATACTGCAGGTAAAACAGATAATCCTGATCTTTTATGGAGTAATATTCCTGCTCAAAAAGATTTTATTGAATCTATGGCTGAAGCTGCCATGGCTGTAAGTGATTATTTTCAAAATAAGAATGGTAAAATCTTATATATCACAGTTATGAATGCTTTATCACTTGATTGTGATTGTGATGCTCATCAAGGAGATCCAGTTATGAATGATTTAGGTATTGTAGCATCTTTAGATCCTGTAGCCAATGATCAAGCCTTTATTGATATGATTTGGAATAGTGAAGATGAAGGAGCTAAAAAATTACAAGAAAGAATTGATAGTAGAGAAGGTAGATGGATATTACCTTATGCAGAAAGTTTAGGACTTGGTACTAGAGAATACGAATTAATTAATATTGATTAATAAAAAATAAGTTAGATTGAATTGATCTAACTTATTTCATTATTATATAGTTTTTGATATATTTTGGATTTATTCATTAATTCTTGATGAGTACCTTTATCTTTTATTTTACCATCCAAAATAACATAAATAATATCAGCATCTTTTATAGTAGATAATCTATGAGCAATAATAATTATAGTATGATCTTTAACTAAATTATCTATAACTTTTTTAATATAAGTTTGAGATTCATTATCTAAAGCACTAGTAGCTTCATCAAACAATATAATTTTACTTTCTTTAGCTAAAGCTCTAGCAATTGCTAATCTTTGCTTTTGACCACCAGATAGATTAACACCACCTTCACCTAATATAGTATTATATCCCTTAGGAAGACTCATAATATAATCATCTATATAGGCCATTTTACAATACTTACGAATATCGTTTAATGTTAATTTATTATTTAGTAAAAGAAAATTATTTTTAATGGTATTATTAAATAAAAATGGTTCTTGTCTAATAATAGCAATATATTTTCTTAAAGATACTTCATCTAAATCCTTAATATCTACTCCATCAATAGTAATGTTACCTATATTGGTATCAAATACTCTTGTTAATAAGTTAAAGATAGTTGATTTACCTTGACCACTTTTACCCACAATCCCAATTTTTTTATGAGGTTCGAAAGTAACATTAAAATTATTTAATACTACACCTTCATTAGGATAGTTAAAAGTAACATTATTAAACTTAATAATTCCTTGACATTCTTTTAAATTAACATTACCAAAAGTAACATCATGATAAAGTTTATTTTCAATTATTTCATTTATTCTCGTTAATGATGTTGTAACTTCATTATATATTTTAGTAAATGAAGTTATATTTTCAATCATCCAAGTATAACGATAAATATAATAAGTAATAGCAATAAAGAATGTTAAAGTAGTTTTTTCATAATATAATAAAATAGCACACGTTATAAAAGTAGCAACCTCTAATAATATTTTTAAAATACTCGCTATAATATCATATACTTCATATAAATATATTTCTTCATAAGATTTATTTAACATTCTTTTAATAATATCTTCAATATTTTTAAATAGAGAGTTTTTAATACCTAAGGTTTTTATTTCTCGGATTCCTCTTATTGATTCAGTAGTTATCGATGTTGCTTCATCATTTATGACTTTTCGCTCTTTATGTATTTTTTTTAGTTTAGGGTTAAAGTTTACTACAAATAAGGCATATATTACGATAAAAATAATTATTTCTAAACCAATTATCCAAGAATTATAAATAATATAGAAAAATATTACTATTGCTGAAGTTATATTTGCGGCGATTTGTATTAATTGTTCAAATGAGTTTCTAATAACACTAGTATCATTAGTAATTCTATTAATAAGTTCTCCACTAGTAATTTCTTCAAAAGCATAGGCTGGTAAATTCAAAGTTTTACGGTACGCGATATTACTTATTTCTCGAGATATTTTAACTTCGACTTTAGATAATGAAGCTAAAGCAATTCGCTCTATTAATGAGAATAATATTTGTGTAAATAAGTAAATAAATAGAATACAAAGAGCTATATTTAAATGCATTTTAGTAACTTCTTCAATTGCATAGCCATTTAAATAACCAACTAAAATATAAGAAATACTAGATAAAAAGATAGCTATTGTCGCTATTAGTATTTTTAATTTATATTTTTTAGCTAATTTTAAAACAGTTTTAAATTCTTTTAAGTTTTTCATTTGCATCACTGCCTATATTTTAACATAAACAAAATAAAAACTCTATGATAGATGATAGGTTAATAAAATTAATGTTGAAAACTAGATAGTTATCAACATTTTTTTGCTTTTTTATTACATAATATCTAAATGACTACTTATATCATTTGAATTTGGCAATTTATTTTGTATTTCTTTTGATAATTTATCAAATATTTTATATTCACTTACACCTACTGGCTTATTTATGAATTTTAAAGTATAATCAACTATTTTATTACTTTTATTTTGACATAGTATTAATCCGATTGAAGGGTTATCAGTTTCATCTTTTACTTCTTCATCAAGTGCTGTCAGATAAAATCCCATTTTGCTAGCAAATTCTGTTTTAAATTCTGATGCTTTGAGTTCTACAGCTATATAGCTTTTTAATTTTATATGGTAAAAAAGTAAATCAATATAAAAATCTTGATTATCTATCGTTATTTTATACTGACTACCAACAAATTAAAAACCTGATCCTAATTCTAGTAAAACATTTTTTAATTTTTCTAACATTTTATTTTCCAATTCTTTTTCCTTATAATCTTCTGTTAGTTCTATTAAGTCGAAAATATAAGGCTCTTTCATTATATTATTTGCAAGATCACTATTTTTCTTTAAGGTCATATTAAAGTTGTTATGCTTAATTGCCTTTTCTTGTCTATTATATAAATTCGTATCTATTTGATAAATTAAAATACTATCTGACCATCCTTCTTCAAGGCATTTATGCATATACCATTTACGTATTTTCTTATCTTTAATTTTTTGCATTAAAGTAATATTGTGTTTCCATGGTAATTGTGCAACCAATTGCACAAATTCGTTATCATCTTTATATGTATTGTAAAATGATTTCATATATTTCAAATTACGAACAGAAAAACCTTTTAGATTTGGAAAAGACATTTTTAATTCTATAGCTACATTATCAATAAATTTATTTCCCCAACTACTATTTTCTTCTAAGGTTTTTCCTATATTAAAATATAAATTTACTAATTTTGCATTTGCATTCATCATAATTTCAAATTGAGTTTTTGATATTTCGTTTTTAATATTATTAGTTATTTCTTGAAATGATTTATCTAACATATGTATTCTCCTCTGTATGATATTATAACAAAATAGTAACAAATTTTGCATTAAATTAATAAAAACTTAATATTTTGTTTCATCAAAATAAATACTACTATGTTACCATAGTAGTGTTACACATTTGGCATCACTTATGCCTTCTTATTAATTTTAACATTAAATAAAAAAATATACAAGAAAAATATTGAATTCCAAAAACTTAAAATTTATTATTGACATTAACCTTAGGTAATAGTCTATATTAATAGTAAGAAAGGAGAAAGTTATGTATATAAATGAAGTAGAAAATATTGTAGGATTATCTAAGAAAAGTATTCGTTATTATGAAGATAATGGTTTAATTAATCCTAAAAGAGATAATAATAGTTATCGAATATATAATAATGAAGATATTAATAAATTAAAAATAATTAAATTTTTAAGAGAATTAAATGTATCTATTAGAGATTTAAAATTATTAAATGAAAATAAATTATCTTTAGAAGAATGTTTAATGGATACGATTAAAAAGATAGATAATTTAACTAAAAATTATGAACAAATAAAATTGATGTGTAATGAAATAATAAAAGAAAATGTTAATTTTAATAATATCGAAATAGATAAATATTTTAAAGAGATTAATATACTTAACAAGAAGGAACGATTTACGATGTATAATAAAGAAAATAAACATATTAAACAGATAGTTGGGGCTGTAATATCAAGTTTAATATTTAGTGGCTTATTTATATTTTTATTAATAATTATAGGTTATATGGGATTTAATTTTAAATTACCTATATGGTTATTGATATTAGTAGAGTTACTATTACTATTACCATTAATAGGTATTATTTATAATTTAGTAATTAGAATTAAAGAGATTAAAGGAGGTGAAGAAGATGATGCTCTTAAATATTGATTATATTCCTAATAAAGAAATAGAAGTATTAGGATTGGTTAAAGGTGGTGTAGTTCAATCTAAAAATATTGGTAGAGATTTTATGGCTGGTTTAAAAACTATCGTTGGTGGGGAAATAGTTGGTTATACGGAAATGATTCAAACAGCTAGAAGTATCGCTACTAAAAGAATGGTTGATGAAGCTGAATCCCTTGGAGCTGATGCCATTATAAATATTAGATATGGTAGTTCATCAGTAATGGGTGGTGCTGCTGAAATCATAGCTTATGGTACAGCTGTTAAAATCAAAAAGTAAATGTTATTAAAAAAATTGTTTTAATTTAGGGATTTTTATTTATTTTTCTTTATAAATTTGATATACTTTTCATAAGATAGGAAAGTCGGGTATGAAGATATTAACAATTAGAAAAAATATATGTGATACTTTTATTCTACCAGAAATAATTGATGGTAATTATTGGACTAAATTATCTAATACTAATGGTATAATTGATTTTATAAATATAGTAGCTAATAATAATAAATGGATTATGTATAGTAATGATGAAGTATTTATAATAAATAATAATGAAGCCGTAACGTCAATTACTTTAGATAATTATGCTTTTTATACTTTAAAATATCATGATGAATTTGTTATAATGGCTACTATTCCTACTTATGAAGAGTCATTTGAATTTTATAAACCTTTAAAAAACACTTTATTAATTGGAAGCGATGCTTCTTGTGATATTAGTTATCAAAATAATTTTTTAGCTCCAGTTTCTTGTAAAATAACATCTAATAATGGTGTTTGGACTATTGAATTAGTTGAAAGTAAAATTGGTTTAATATCTTCCAATAATATTTTTACTAAGAAAGATTTAGTTTTAGGAGATACGATTTTTATTGGAGGTATCTACTTTATATTTATGGATTCTTTCTTTGTTTTTTCCAATCCTAATCATTTAGTTAAATTTAATCCTAGTTCTTTAGAATTATTTAAAAAAGGAGCATTTACTTATGAAAAAAAAGGAGTTCCAGATTTAGCTAGTATTGAATTATATAAAGAAGAAGAATATTACCAATATACTCCAAGATTACGTTCTAAAATAGAACCTAAAGTATTTACAATAGATGATCCACCACAAAGTCAAAAAACAGAAGAATTACCAGTATTATTAACTATTATTCCGACATTACTTATGTCTATTACTAGTGTTTATACTGGAGCTTTAGCTATTATAAGAGTTTCTAGTGGGGATGCAACCATTTTAAATTCTATGCCTTCTATTTTAATGTGTATAACTATGTTAGGTAGTTCTTTAATTTTTCCAATGTTTATGAAGTCTTATAATAAAAAGAGAATTTTAAAAGCAGAAAAGATTAGATTAGATAAATATGGTGAATATTTAAATAGTAAGAAAACAGAAATAGAAGAAATATTTCAAAAACAAGCTACAGTTTTAAAAGATAATTTAATATCTTTAGATGAATGTATTAATATTATTCGTAATCGTAAAAGAACAATATGGGAAAGAGAATTAAAACATGATGATTTTCTAGTTGTTAGAATAGGTATTGGTGAAGTACCTTTACAAGTAGATTTTCAATATGGCAAAGAAAAATTTAGTCTCCAAAATGATGAATTAAAAGAAAGAGTAAATAATTTAGTAGAAAATTATCGGGTAATTAAAAATGTACCGATACCTTTTTCGATGATTGATAATAATATTCATGCTATATTAGGTAATAAAATATATCGCGATAGTTTTATTAAAGGTTTATTATTACAATTAATAACTTTTCATGGTTTTGTTAATTTGAAATTAGTATTCTTAATTAAAAATAGTGATTCGGAATTATTTCAATTTATGAAAACTTTACCTCATTGTTGGAGTGATGATAAACAAATAAGATTTTTTGCTACTAATAATGATGAAGTTAGAATAGTATCTTCATATTTAGATAGCATTTGGAGTTCTAGAGAAGAAGCTATAAAAGAAGATAAAGATAATACTTTTCGTTCTTTTATACCTTATTATCATATTATTACTGATGATTATAAAATTATTAAAAATTTAAATATTACTAATAATATTTTAAATAGTAATAATAATTTAGGATTTGGTCTTACCATCTTAGCTAATGGCTTAGAAGAGTTACCTAATGAATGTAAAGCTTATTTATATATTGATAAAGTTAATAGTGGTTATTTTGAAAATGAAATAGTTGCTGAAAAACAAAAAGTATTTACTGCAGATTTTATGCCTAATGTTGATATTATGGAAATAGCTAAAATACTTGCTAATATACCTATGAAAGCGATGGAAGCTGAAAGACTTTTACCTAAAGTGATTACTTTCTTAGAAATGTATCAAACTGGTCGAGTAGAACAATTAAATATTCTAAATCGTTGGAAAGAATCTAATCCTATTAATTCTTTAAAAACCCCAATTGGAGTATATCCTAATGGGGAATTATTTGAATTAGATTTACATGAAAAAGCTCATGGTCCTCATGGTTTAATCGCTGGTTCTACTGGTTCTGGTAAAAGTGAATTTATTATTACTTTTATTTTATCTATGGCAGTTAATTATAGTCCTTTAGAAGTTCAATTTGTTTTAATTGACTATAAAGGTGGTGGTTTAGCTGGGGCTTTTGAAAATAAAGAAACGGGGATGAAACTACCTCATTTAGCTGGTACGATTACGAACTTAGATAAATCTGAAATGAATCGAAGTCTTGCTAGTATTGAAAGTGAACTTAGAAGAAGACAACAAAAATTTAATGAAGCTCGTGATAGTTTAAATGAAAGTACAATTGATATATATAAATATCAATCATTATATCGTCAAGGTTTAGTTAAAGAAAGTATTGCTCACTTATTTATTATTTGTGATGAATTTGCAGAATTAAAGAGTCAACAACCAGAATTTATGGATGAATTAATTAGTATTTCTCGTATAGGTCGTTCTTTAGGAGTGCATTTAATACTAGCTACTCAAAAACCAAGTGGTATTGTTAATGACCAAATATGGAGTAATAGTAAATTTAAAGTATGTTTAAAAGTTCAAGATCGATCAGATAGTATGGAAGTTATTAAAAGACCTGATGCTGCTGAGATTAAAGAAACTGGTCGTTTCTATTTACAAGTTGGTTATAATGAATATTTTGCTTTAGGACAATCTGCATGGTGTGGGGCTAAATATCAACCTACGGATAAAATTAGAAAGAAAATGGATGATTCCATTAATATTATCGATAATGTTGGTAATGTAATCGATAGTTTAAATGATATTGAAGTCGATAATAATCAAGTAGATTATGGAGAACAAATAACTTCAATTATTAAGATGATTATTAATACAGCTTCTAAAATAAATGTTAAATCTGATCAATTATGGTTAGATCCTATCCCTAGTTTTATTACTACTACTTATTTAGCTAAAAAATATAATGTTACTACTACTGCTTATAAGATAAATCCTATAATTGGAGAATTAGATGATCCGAAGAATCAAAGACAAACAATTTTAAGATTAGATTTATCTAATGATGCGAATACCATAATTTATGGTATGACTGGTAGTGGTAAAGAAAATATGTTACAAACTATCATTTATGATACTTCAATTCATCATGGTCCTAATGAAGTTAACTTCTATGTTTTAGATTTTGGAGCTGAGACTTTAAAAGCATTTCAAAAATTCCCTCAAGTTGGAGATGTTATTACTCTAGATGATCGAGAAAAAATTAAAAATTTATTTGATATGCTAGTTAAAGAAGAAGTTAAAAGAAAAAACTTATTTGTAGATTATAATGGTTCTTATCAAAGTTATCTAGCCTCTGGTCATTATTTACCGGCAATAATTGTAATAATTAATAATTATGAAGCTTTTCAAGAAAATTATGATAATGAAGAATATCCAGAATTATTAATTAAATTAAGTAGAAGTGCATCTAAATATGGTATATCTTTTATCTTAACTGCTACAGCATCTAACTCTATTAGATTTAAATTAGCTCAAAACTTTCCTAAAAATATAGTTTTAAGATTAAATAATGAATCTGATTATTCTTCGATATTAGGTAGAACTAATGGCTTAGTTCCTAGGGATGTCTTTGGCCGTGGTTTAATTAAAATAGATGATTTATACGAATTCCAATCTGCTTCTATTAGTAAAGAAGAAAATTTAAATACTATTTTAACTTCAACTGTTGAGCAATTATCTAATATCTTCTCTAATAATGCTCGAAATGTTCCTATTTTACCTGATAAAGTTACTTATGATTTAGTTAAAAATAATTTAGATAAATATGCTATACCTGTAGGTATGTATACTGATAATTTAGAAGTAGCTAATTATAATTGGAAAGATAAAAATGGTCATTTATTCTTAACTAATTATATTTCTAATATTGATAATTTTTATCCTGAACTTTTGAAAGTATTAGCAAATTATGGTATACTAGCTATAATAGATGCTGAAAAGGTAATTGATTCATCTATGATTGGTAATAGTTCTTTGGAACAAAATAATTATAAAGATATGATAATTAAAATTAATTCAGATATTAATTATCGTATGGAACAACAAAATTCTAATTATAATCAAGTATTAATATGTATTATTATTGGTATTAAGAAAATAGTAGATAGTTTAGATAAAGAAGGTAAAGATATTTTAAATATGATGTTTACTAACGCTACTAAATATCCTGATAATTATAAATTTATTTTCTTAGATACTATAGATTCTATTAAAGGCGTAGAGTATGAATCTTGGTATAAACAAATAATTGATAATAATAATGGTATATTTATAGGTAGTGGTATTGATAATCAGTTTGTTTTAAAATTAAGTAGTACTACTAAAGAAATGCGTAGTGAAATATCTCCTAATTATGGTTATATTGTCTATCGTGGTAAATCTAGTAAAGTGAAGTTATTAGAGTTTGATGATATTAAGAATAGTATAGAAAGTTTGTAGGTGAGTTATGGATAATAAAGTTTTAATTGAATGTTTTATTCCTTATATTGAAACAACTCAAGAATTATATGTCCCAGTTAATAAAAAGATAGGTACTTTAAGAGATTTAATTATTAAAAGTATTAATCAAGAAGCTGGTTATGATTATTTAAAGAGTAGTTTTTATACTTTCTATAATAAAGATACAGGAAAAAATTATGATATGAATAAATTAATTATCGAATCAGATATTCGTAATGGAACAAGGTTAATATTATTATAAGGAGGATTTATGCATATAGAGATTAATTATGAAAATTTAGATAAACTTAGTAATAGTATTATTAATAATGCTGATGAAGTAAAAAGAATATTAAATAGTTTATATAGTAATATTAATGAATTAAAAGATTATTGGATTGGCCCTGATGCTTCTTCTTATATAAATGAAATATTAAATTATCAAAGATATTTTAATAATTTAGAAAAATTTATTAGAGAATATGGTTTATTACTAAAAGATGTTAATATTAATTATCAAAACTTAGAAAATACTACTAAAGAAGTTATTGATAAAATATAAGGAGATATTATGGAGCAAGAAAAAATAGATTTAGAAAAAGTATTAGTAATAGCTAATAATTTAAAACAGTTAGCTAATGATTTAGAAAGTATTTTAAATAAGAATACTAATGATATTAATAATTTAAATACTAAAGAATATTATTTAAGTCCAGCAGCAGCAAAAATATTAGATAAATATTTAAATAATATTACTAAATTTAATCGTTATAAAGAAGAGATTATTAATTATGCTAATATATTAGAATTAAAAAATGAAGCTTATTTAAAAAATAGAGATAATGCTACTAAAGAAGTTTTAGAATCATCAGAGTATTATCTAAATAAATTATTAGATTTAGGAGGAGTTAAATGATTGAAAAATTTTTACCTATTGGTTCGGTTGTATCTTTAGCTTTAGATAATACTCCTCTTATGATAGTGGGATATACTCAAGTAGAAGAAGGCATAAATCATGTATGGGATTATGCAGCCATATATTATCCCATTGGTTATAAAAATAATAAATTTATCTTATTTGACCATAAACAAATAGATAATATATATTATATGGGCTGTATAGATAAAGTTGAATTAACATTTCAAAAACAATTTAAAGAATATTTACGAAAGGAAGAAAGGTTATGATAAATGATAATATTTTACCTATTGGATCTATAGTTAATTTAAAGAAACAGTTTCGTAAAACTTTAATAATTGGTTATGATTTAAAAAAAGAGAGTAATACTTATGAATATGTAGGATGTATTTATCCTGAGGGTTATACTAAAAAAGAAGATTTATTATTATTTAATATAGATGATATTGAAAGTATTTATTATATAGGTTATCAAAATGCTTTATTTAAAGATTATTTATTAAAAAGAGGTAACGTATGAAAGATGTTGTAATAGATTTAACTGAAGTTAATGATATAGCTAATGTTTTATATAATAATAAAGTTATTAATGAAGAAGAATTATCTAAAAATAATTTTAATAATTCTTCTACTGTTAATAATTTAAGTAATGTTGCTTTTATTAATACTTATATTCATAAAATAAAAAATAAAACAAATATATTTGATAATAATTTAAATTGTATAAAAGATTATTTAAATAAAGTAGTTAATAATTATTCTAGTATAGAAAATAATTTAAGTGAAAATAGTAACTCTTATTTATTTGATAGTGAGAGTACTTTAAGTAAAATAAGTAGTATGAATAAAATTAGTAATTTTAAAAGAGATATTTTAACTAGTAATGGTGATCTTAATTATGAAGTAGAATATAGTTTTAATAATTTGTATCAAGATAATGAAACTTTAGTAACTAATATGAATTTTGAAGTCAAAGAAGATAATCTTTATAATTTAGATGATGTTATTAATAAAGCCGAAAAGTTTGGTAATGATAGTAATAATGTTTATATAGAGAATGTTTATGATAGCGATTATAGTTGGAGGAAAAATGAGTAGATTAGTATATAAAAGTAATAATATTGAAGCAAACTTAAAAGATATTAAACTATTATTAGAAGATTATAATGAGAAAATTAAAACATTTAAAAGTGAATTAGAACAAATTATTAATAGTAATATTTGGAATGGTAATGATGCTTCAAATTATCAAAAACTTTTATTAGAAAAATATCTTATTTCTAGTGAAAATAATAGAGATTTAATCTCCAATTATATTACATATATGGATGATGTGAATAAATCTTTTATTTTATTAGAAAATGATTTAAAAACCAGAAAAATAGGTGAGTATGATGAATAGAATAATTAAAACAGATATCTTGTTAGAAAAGAAAGATAATTTATTAAATATTTTAAAAGATATGGAAGAAATAGAAGAAGATATTTATAAAAAGATAAATGTTATTACTAATGAAAATAGGGCAGGATTATCAGCAGAGTATTTACAAGCTAATTATGAAAAAGATTATCAAATATCTTTAGAATTAAATAATGCTTTAAAAAATATCGTTAATTTTATAGATACAGTTAAAAATAAATATGAAGAATTAGATAATATAATAATTAAGACTTTAGATAATATGAAAGATCTAGATTAGAGGGTTGTTATGAATGAAGATTTTCGAAGTTTAGAATTAAATAGCAATGATATTAATAAAAGAATAGATGATATCTCTAATATCTTAAAAGATTTAGATGTTATTAAAAATAATTTAGGTAATTGTTGGGATGCTTCTTCTTTTGATAATTTAAATAAGGATATTAATAATGTTAATAGAGAAGGGATAGAATTAAAAAGATTAATAGATAATTTAAATAAAATAATTAATTTAATAAATAATCATAATTTTATTTTAAATTGTCGTGAATCTTTAGAAAGAGAAAATGATCATTTAGAAAGTCATCTAAATAATTGTACTTTAGAAGAATGTGATCATTCTAGTTATTATAATGAAATTAGAAGAAATAATATGAAGATAGATAATTATAATAAACAATTAGATGATTTAGTATATAAGATGCAAAATATTTCTTAGAAGGAGAGTTTATGGCTAATATAATAATAACTAATAAAGAATTAATTAATGAATGCGCAACTAAATTAAATAAAGAAGGCTTAGAATATGAAAATATTTATAATGAATTTGTTAAAATAGTTAATAATATTAAAAGTGATGAAGCATTATCTAGTTTAGTAATAGATAAAAATTTAGATGATGTTATTAATAAGATTAGAAATATTAGTATTAAGACTAAATTTAAATGTGAAGAGTATTATAAATTTTTACAAAACGCTATTAACAATTATGAAGTCAGTGAGGCTTTCAATAAAAATGCTATTGACTCTTTAGAAGATACTAATGTTAATGCTAAAGGAGATTTAAATAATGAATAATGATGTAATAAAAGTAAATCCAACGGTTTTAATGACTGCTTTAAAAAATATGCAAAATAATTGTTATA
Source organism: uncultured Bacilli bacterium (assembly GCA_947598425.1). Classification (GTDB taxonomy): domain Bacteria; phylum Bacillota_I; class Bacilli_A; order RF39; family UBA660; genus SIG200. Next base: position 15,974 of record CANQFH010000013.1, read on the forward strand.
ATCGTATGGTTAATTTAAATGAAGAATTTATAAATAATATTGATGTTTTAAAAAATAGTGCTTGGATAAGTGATGATTCTACTTTATTTAATGAAGTATTATTAAGATATTATGAAGAATTAAAAGTAGTTACAGAATTTTATGATAATTTTTTAAAAAGATTAGAACAAGTATGCGGCAATATGAATGAAGAAATGTTAAAAAAGATTGAAGTTCATACCTTTTAAAAAAAAGCCTTTAGGGCTTCAGATTGTTGACAAATAGGTAAAGTTTTTACTTATTTGTCTTTTTATGAAAAATTTAGAAAAATGAACTAGATTATAGATAACTTTTAAGTTATCAACTGTGGTGAAGTGCAAACTTCTTCAAGTTCATACATGCATAAAGAAGGGTTAATTCTCTGTGAACCCTTTCTTTTCCTCTAAAGTATGTCTTGGTAAGTCCATACTTCATTTTTCCATCCGCAAAGACTCGTTCTATATGTGCTGGTCTCTGCCTATATATTTCTTTAACATCTTCATGATGCCTATAATCATTTGTCATCTCTTTATATTCCTCCCATATATGTCTTAAGATTTGTTTACTTTTACTTTTTGTACATTG
>CANQFH010000014.1 GCA_947598425.1 uncultured Bacilli bacterium
TAATATAACTGGAGTCTATGATATGTCAGGTGGTGCTTGGGAATATGTTGCAGGATATAGATTAAATTCAGGAGATAAAAATAAAAGTGGTTTTGAAGAAACAGAAATAACTGGCACATATAAAGATTATATAGATCAATATGATCAATCAAGTACTGTTATCTCATATAATAAAAGAATCTTAGGTGATGCTACCGGAGAAATGGGACCATTCTATACATTTAAAGATGGTGATGACAATAATCGTTATCATAATAGTTGGTATGCCGACTACTCGTACTTTGTTGACGCTTCCTACCCTTGGTTCAATCGGGGTGGCGTTTGGAGCCGCGGAGTTTTGGCCGGTCAGTTCTACTTCACTAGGTCCACTGGTGGTGCGTTCGCCTTCGGTGGTTTCCGTCTAGTTTTATCAATAAGTGAAACATAATTATTAACATTATAAAAAACCCTAGTTGAATTTATATCCAATTAGGGTTTTTATAACTATATATTATATAATTTATCTTTAAAATTATAGTACTTCGTATACAGCTTCGTATCCTCTTATATCAATCTTATTATCGTATTTAACTGTATAAGTTCTCCAACCTACAAATTTATATCCAGCTTTAGCTTTTGGAGCTGTAAGAGTAAAGCTTTCTTTACTATCTCTTAATCCTTCAAGTCTTACACTTACTTTAGCAGTATTGAAATGTCCAGTAAATCCTTCACATTTTGCTAAATCACAACTCATTTCAACCCACCAAATCTCACCATTCTTAAGACCTTCTGATTTATTAACTGTTATTTTAGAATTACTATCTAATTGTGTACCAATATTTGATTTAACTCTATTTAGAGATTGAATGTATCTTTCTTCTTCAGCATTAGATGGAGCACTTTTAAAAGTAAATGTTCTGTCTCCAGGTAATGGATCTTGGCTTTCTTGAGTACGACTATTGACTTCTTCACTTTGTCTTCTAATATCTTCTTCCCAAGCTTCACGTTCTTGTCTTTTTCTTTCTTCTTCAGCTTCTTGATCCGCTCTTTCTTGAGCAGCTTTTTCAGCTTCAGCTTTCCTTTCAGCTTCTAATCTTGCTGCTTCTTCATTAGCTTTTCTTTCACTTTCAGCAGCAGTATCTAAAACCCATTGAGGTAAAGAACCATTTTTATTTGTATTTTCTTCTGGTTCTGTTGATTTAGTTGCTTGTTTTGTAGATTGCTTAGTTGTTTGCTTAGTAGTTTGTTTAGTTGTTTGCTTTGGAGCTTCTTCTTCTTTTTTTGTTTCATTAATTTTAGCAGTTTCTTGAGCTTGAGCTTCAGCTTGAACTTGTTCTTCTACTATTTTTTTATTTTCTTCAGCCTTCTTAACATTATTTAAAGCTTCTGTTTTATTTTCTTCAGCTTTTTTAACATTTTCAGTAGCTGTTTGAACTTTTTCTTCAGCAGCCTTTTTAGTACTTTCAGCTTTTTTTATTTCAGCTTCGACAGCTTTAACTTTAGCTTCAGCAGCTTTTCTTTCACTTTCAGTTTTAGCAGCATTTACTTGAGCTTGAGCTTCAGTTTTGGCTTTTTCAGCCTTTTCAATTGCTTCATTAGCTTTTTTAACTTCATTTTGAGCTTCATTTTGAGCAGCAGTAGCTTCTACTAATGCTTGATCAGCTTCATCAGCTTTAGCTTGAGCTTCTTGAACTTCTTTTTCAGCTTCATCCACTTCATTAGCATTTTTTAATTCATTGACATCATTAACTACAAGTGAATGTTCTGTTTTAAATACATTATTTTTAACAGCTAGAGTATATCCAACTGCGGTTGCAGCACCAGCAGCAATAAGTAAACCTGTAATAGTTTTCATCGATAATTTATTCATTATCAATCCCTCTCTTTCATTTGTTAGTATTATATTATATTTTATGTAAAATGTAAACATTTACACTACATGTTTACAACCAATTTATGGGAAAATATTTTTGATTACTTTGTATAAAATATTCCTAAACATAACATTATATTCATAGAATTAATGAGGGAGATTAGATTATGTTTAATAATTTTGGAGTACAGGTATCAAATATATTTAAAAAAGCTGAAGAAGAAAGATATGAATTACATCATCCCTATGTGGGTACGGAACATCTTCTTTTAGCCTTATTATCTACAGATAATGAAGTCAAGGAATACTTAAAAGAATTTAATTTAACTTATGAATTATTTAGAAAAGAATTAATAATGGTAGTAGGAAATGCGACCAAAAGTAGTGAACTTAATTTATATACACCATTATTAAAAAGAGTTATCAATAATGCAATTGAAAATGCTAAAGAAAATAATAATGGCATTGTTACCCCTAAACATTTATTATCATCTATTTTAGAAGAAGGGGAAGGTATTGCTATTAGGTTAATAATTAGTATGGGTATTGATATCGATGATGTTTATGATAATTTAAATAAGAGTAATAAAAGTAGTAAAAAATTAGAAATATTAGAAACAGGTACCTTATTAAATGATACAATTGATTTAGAAGAAAATGTTATTGGTCGTGATAAAGAAATTGAGGCCATTATTGAGACTCTTTTAAGAAAAAAGAAAAATAATCCTATTTTAATTGGTGATGCTGGAGTAGGTAAAACCGCTATTGTTGAAGAATTAACGAGAAGAATTATTCGCAAAGAAGTGCCTGATAGTCTATTTGATGCTAAAATTGTTGCTTTAGAAATGGGCTCTTTAGTATCTGGAACTAAATATCGTGGAGAATTTGAAGAAAAATTAACTAAAATAATTAAAGAATTAGAAAAAGAAAAAAATATTATTTTATTTATAGATGAAATTCATTCCATGGTAAGTGCTGGTGGAGCTGAAGGAGCCATTACTGCTGGAGATATTTTTAAACCCGCTCTTGCTCGTGGTAAAATAAAATGTATTGGAGCTACTACTCGTGAAGAATATCAAACTTATTTTACTGATAAAGCTCTAATGCGTCGTTTTGAAGTCATTAATGTTACTGAACCTAATAAAATGGAAACTAAAAATATTTTAATGAAAGTTAAAAGTGAATATGAACACCATCATCATGTAAGTATTTCCGAAAAAGAAATTGATAAAATTTTAGAATATGCTGATATCTTTTTAAAAAATAAAAAGAATCCTGATAAATGTATCGATTTTCTAGATTCAGTATGTTCTAAAGTAAAAACTCAAAGTAATAATAGTAGTGAAATCAAAAAACTATATCAAAGATTAGAATATTTAAAAAAAGCTAAAACTACCAGTATTCAAAATAATGATTATGAAGAAGCTTTAAATATATATAATGAAGAAGTGGAAATTAATAAAAAAATTAAAAATATTACTTTATATAAAGAACAAAAAGTAAGTGAACAAGATATTATTAAAGTTTTAGAAAATAAAACTAATATGATCTTTACTGAAGAGAAAATGAATTTTTTAAATATAATCAAAGAAGATGTTAATAAAGATTTATTTAATGTTGATTCCTATATAACAGAAATTAATAATCTAATTAAAGATAATTTAAAAAATAAGAAAGGATTCTTAAAGGTATATTTAACTGGAGGAGCTAATTTAGGTAAAAGTACGATAGTTAAGAAAATAGCTTATAATATTCCTAATACTAACTTTATTAGAATAGACTTAAAAGAATATAAAACACCTTATGATATTTCTAAATTAATTGGAACATCTAAAGGATATATTGGTTATAATGATGAACATTTATTAAGTAGTTTAAAAAATAATAATTTTAGTATTATATTATTTGATAATTATAGTATAGGTCATAGTAGTATTAAAGACTTAATTAAAGAAATATTAAAAGAGGGATATATTACTGATAATAAAGGAGATAAAATCTATTTTAATCATACTTTTATATTTATAACAGATGATATTAATAATAAAGAAAAGATTGGTTTTAATAAAGAGAGTAGTTTAAAAGAAACAAATGAATTAGAAGATTTAGTGGATGCTACTATAAAGTTTAAAAACTTAGATAAAGAAACATTAAGTTTATATTTAGAAAAGTTTAATATTAAAAATAAAGAACAAATAATTAATTTAAGTAATTATGAAAAATATAATTATAAAAATGTTAATAAATTAATTAAAGAAGAATTATTAAAAGAAAAAGTTAACTGCTAGTTAATTTTTTTTATTAACTTCTTTTGTTTGACACGAATTTATGAATATTTTATAATATCATTTTAAATGGAGGAATATTATGACAAATATTAATGATGATATTCTAAAATTACCTAAAATTATGAATGGTACTCTTGATGGTGATTGGAATAGTATTTATTCCAGAAATACAGAAGATTTGAATCGAATTGCAAGTCATATCGATTTTAGAAATAAAGAAATCTATTCTGTTCTATCATCATCAGATATTCTTTTTTATTTATATTTAAATGGTGCCAAAAAAGTAGATACTTTTGATATTAATTCTTTAACGTATAGATATTATTTTTTGAGGAAATGGTTGTTAGAAAGTAATTTTTTAGATGCTGAAAATTTGGGAATCAAAGAGATTGATTCTATTATTAAAAGTCACAGAAATGCTAATGATATTAATGAAAGAGAAAGTTGTTTGTTATGGCAATATTATTTAGATTTAAAACAAAAAGAAAAATTTTATGAAGAAAGTTCTTTTAGGTTTTATAACGATGCCTTGTTTGAGAATTGTTATATGAAATTTGATTTTCCTTATAGTGAAGAAGAGATTAAAAAATTAGTGGATAAATTAAATTCTAATAAACTTGATTTTGAAGTAATTGATATTCTGTCTGATTCTTATAATAATTCCCAAAAGTATGATATAGTATATTTATCTAATATATTAGACTTGAAAACTGCAAATTATGTTGAAAACGCAATGAATAATATGAATAAATTATTAAAAGACAATGGTATTGTGGTATGTACAAATATGGTAAATCATCCGTACTTTGATTTATTTAGTGAACAAACAAATATTTTTTCTAAATATTTCGAATATGAAATATTAGATATTGAATTAAGAGGAATTGCCAAAAACCGTGTAAAATATTATAAATATACCAAAAAAGCTAACCCATAAGATTAGCTATACTTCAATTTTAATTCCTTTTTTCTTTAATATTAATTTTCTTATAAAATCTATAGGAATTACTGTTAATGCTAATAAGATTACTAATATTAATTCATATGGTAACATTCCATAAGTTCTAAATAAATCATGACCATTATATATTAATAATATTTGAGCAATGATAATAAAAGAGAAGATAATAATAAATACTTTATTTTTAGTAATATTGGATAATATATTTAATCTTTCAGTTCGGGAATTAAAAGCATTAAAGATACCTATAAAAATAAATAGAGCAAAATAAGAGGTCATAAAATATTTATTTTCACTTCTAAATATTTCTTTAAATAAAGGTAATTTTAAGAATAGTATACAAAGTAGTGAAGAATATAGGCCATTAAAGATTATTTGCGAATACATATATTTATTAATAATAGGTTCATCTATTTTTTTAGGTTGATGGTTCATATAATATTTAAGTGGAGCTTCATATGAAAAAGCTAGTCCTGCTAAAGTATCCATAATCATATTTAACCATAACATTTGAATAATTGTAATGGGAGTACTAATACCAATAAAAGAACCAATAATAGATAAAGAAAGAGCAGTAATATTAACTGTTAATTGATAAATAACAAATCTTCTAATACTTTTAAAAATAGTTCTACCATATAATATAGCTTTACTTATAGATAAAATATTATTATCTAAAATAACAACATCACTAGCTTCTTTACTAACTTCAGTACCACTTCCCATTGCAAAACCTACATTAGCTTTCTTTAGGGCAGGAGCATCATTAACTCCATCTCCAGTCATTCCTACAATTAAATTTTCTTCTTCTAAAATACTCACTAAGCGACTTTTATCTTGGGGTAGTGCTCTTGCAACTACTTTTAATTTATGAACTATTTTTTTAATATCTTCATCACTTAATTTATTAAATTCACTACTAGTTAATACAATATCATCTTCTTTAGTAATAATCTGACATTCTCTAGCAATACTTTTAGCAGTCTCTTTAGCATCCCCAGTAATCATAATCACGTTAATTCCGGCATTAGTAATTAAACTAATGCCTTCACTAGCTTCTTTTCTTAAATCATCTTTTAATGTTAAAAATCCTAAAAATGTTAAATTATCATCTTCTTTGTTACCTTTAGCAATAACAATAACTCTAATACCTTTTTTAGTATGTCTAGTTATTTCTCTACTAATTATTTCTTTATTTAATAATATTTTTTCTTCACCTTTACTATTTAAATATTTATAACATTTAGGTAAGATAACTTCGCTAGCTCCCTTTAAATAGACATTATTATCGATATAGACAGCACTATATTTTTTTTCACTATCAAAAGGAATAAATTTTTTTATTGGATATTGTTTATTATTAGGTTTTAAAAAACTAATTAAAGCTTTATCAGTAGAGTTACCTCCAATTACTTTACCATTACTAAGAATACTTTCATTATTAATTATAATCGCTTTATAAATATCTTCATAAATTTGAATATTATTAATATCTTTTTTCGTATAACATTTTAAATCTCCAGTATATAGAGAAGTTACTTCTAAAATGCCTTTAGTTAAAGTACCAGTTTTATCTGTTAAAAGATAATTTAAATTACCACTAGTTTCAATCCCTATAGGTCGACGTACTAAAACATTATCTTTTAACATTCTTTTCATATTTGATGATAATACTAAAGTAATCATCATTGGTAATCCTTCAGGAACCGCTACTATGATAATAGTAACTGCAAGAGTTAGGGCATAGATTAAATAATTAACAATAATCTTCGGAGTAGTAATAGTATAAATAATTAAATCAAAATCAAAGTTATTTTCAATAAATATTTTATTAAATAAGTAAGAAAGTGTCACCACAAAAGCCCCTAAATAACCTATTTTACTAATAATTTTAGCTAAACCATATAATCTTTTTTTTAGTGGAGAAGTTGGATTTACTTCTTGTATTTCTAAAGATATCTTCCCATATAAAGTATTATTACCAACTTTTTTTACTAACATTTTACCATTACCATTAGTAACTACCGATCCTCTAAATAATTCATTAGTATTGGTATTTTTCTTAATATCTTTAGCTTCTCCAGTAAGGGATGATTCATTACAAAGAAGACTACCACTTATTAAAATCCCATCTGCAGGTATTTGATCTCCAGTATTTAAGATAATAATATCCCCAACAACAACTTCATTAATAATTATTTCTTTTAAAATATTATCTCTTAATACTTTAACTTTAATTTTACTAGCATCTTCTTGTAATCTTTTAAAGGCAGCTTCACTGCCGTATTCTGATATTGTTGAAATAAATGACGCTAACATAACAGCAATAGCAATACCGATAGTTTCATACCAATCATATTTAGAAAATATAAATAATAATTTAATACCTAACGCTATCAAAAGTATTTTAATTATGGGATCTCCTAAAGATTCTAATAGTAATTTAAAAAAAGTTTTCTGTTTAACTTTAGTAAATTCATTACTTCCATACATTTTTCTATTAATAATTACTTCTTCAGAACTAAGACCATTATAGTTTATCATTTAATCATATTCACCCAGTTAAGAATATGTTAAATAAATAAAAAAAATGCTAGATATCAGCATCTTCAATAAATGTTTTAGATTTATGAGGTTCATCAAATAAGAGATGAGGATAATTTTGTTGTCTTAAAGCTTCATAAACCATAATTGCCACTGTATTAGATAAATTAAGAGCTCTAACATCACTAGTCATCGGAATTCTGAGACAATGATCGATATGAGGCTTTAATATTTCTCTAGGAATACCAGTAGATTCTTTACCAAAAATAAAATAAATATTTTTAGAAGTATCAGAATAATCAAAACTAGTATGAGGTTTATGACCATATCTAGTTAAGAAATAATATTCTCCTTTATTTTTATTAAAGAATTCTTCAATATTTTCATATAAAGTATAATGACATTTGTCAATATAATTGACACCACTTCTTTTCACATACTTGTCATCTAAACTAAAACCTAAAGGTTTAATTAAATGTAAATGGGTATTAGTGGCAATACAAGTACGCATAATATTTCCAGTATTTGTAGGTATTTCTGGTTCAAATAAGACAACATTAATCATATAATCACATCCGAAAATTATTATATAAAATATATAATTAATTGTCAAAAAAAGATATTTAGTTTATAATGATAATGGTGATAGTAATGGCAAAAAGGAAAAAATCAAAAGAAGCTACTCCCACAATGAGTGTTGAATTAACGGGGTTAATTCTAGCTTTAATTGGTATCATTGGTTTTGGCTTTGGTTATGTTGGTAATTTAATTAAAGAATTTGGAATGTTTTTACTTGGCTCTTGGTGGTTAGTTTTTGTCATTTACATTCTTTTAGTAGGACTTTACATGGTGTTTAAAAGAAAAATGCCCAAGTTTTTTTCTTCAAGATTAATTGGCTTATATTTAATATTAATTGTTATCTTAGTTGCTAGTCATTTTACTTTTTTAAATAAAACTGGTAATGCTGGAGATATTATTAAAGTTACTTTTGATTCTTTTATGGAGAGAATTAATACAATTGATATGAACTCCGCTATTTTAAATACTGGAGATACTTCTTACGCTATTGGGGGAGGGTTAGTCGGAGCTTTATGTATTAGTCTTTTATATTTCTTATTTGCTAAGACGGGTACAATTGTAGTATTAGTAGTATTAGGGGTTGTTGGTGTTGTTATGTTACTTGATATTACATTTAGTGATATTTTAGATAAGATCAAAGGATTTATCTCTAAAAATAAAGAATACAGTCAAGAAGATAAAGAATTACCACCACTTGCTGATATTAGTGAAGAAGTAATGGAAGAGGTTAAACCATTACCAATTGATAATAAGATAGTAATATCTAGTTTAGATGAATTAAAAAATAAACCTAAAGAAGAAAAAGAAGAAGTAACAGTAATGGAACCAGTAGTAGTAGAAGATACTCCAAGTAATGGTACTTATAAATTACCTCCAATTAGTATTTTAAATGAAGTTAAAGCTCAAAAGAAAAATACTAATGATGCTTATATTATGAACAATAAAGATAATTTAGAGAAGGCTTTAAAAGACTTTCAAATTAATGCTAAAGTAGTTGATATTCATATTGGCCCAGCAGTTACTCAATATGAATTAGTGGTACCGGCTGGTACTAAAGTAAGTAGAATATTATCTATTAATAAAGAAATAGCATTAGCTTTAGCTGCTAAAGATGTTCGTATTGAAGCTCCTATACCAGGTAAAAGTACAATTGGTATTGAAATTCCTAATGAATCAATTAGTGCTGTACCATTTAGAGAGATCTTAGAAGCTAATTTAAGTGCCAAAAGTAAGTATGATATTATGATTACTTTAGGTAAAAATTTAATGGGTAAACCGATAGTAGCTGACTTAGCTAAAATGCCTCATCTTTTAGTAGCAGGTTCTACTGGTAGTGGTAAATCTGTATGTATTAATTCCATAATTTGTTCAATATTAATGAATTATGATCCTCGTGATGTTAAATTAATTATGGTCGATCCTAAAAAAGTAGAACTTACTAATTATAATGGTACTCCTCATTTATATTGTCCAGTAGTAAGTGATCCTAAGAAAGCCTCTATTATGCTTCAAAATGTTGTTAGAGAAATGGAAAAAAGATATGATATTTTTGCTGAAGCTGGAGTTAAAAAAATAAGTGAATATAATATTTATGTTGAAAAAGAGAATAAAAAACATCCTGAAAGTCCTCTTGCGAAAATGCCATTTTGGGTAGTTATTATCGATGAACTTGCTGATTTAATGTTAGTAGCATCAAAAGAAGTTGAAGATTCAATTATGAGAATTACACAAATGGCTAGAGCAGCTGGTATTCATTTAATAGTAGCGACTCAAAGACCATCTACTGATGTTATTACTGGAGTTGTTAAGGCCAATATTCCATCACGTATCTGTTTTGCTGTTGCTAGTCAAATTGATTCTAGAACAGCTCTTGATATGAGTGGGGCTGAAAAATTATTAGGCCGTGGTGATATGTTATATTTACCAATGGGTGAAAATACTCCGGAAAGAATTCAAGGTTGCTTTATATCTGATGAAGAAATTAATCGTTTAATAAATTATTGTTCTAGACAATTAACAGTAAAATATACTGAAGATATGACAGTGTCTACTGAAAATAAAGAATCATTTGGAAGTGGCAATGGTGAAGATGGCTATGATGATCCAATGTATGATGAAGTAGTTGAATTTGCAGTATCTACAGGTAAAATAAGTGCATCTTTAATTCAAAGAAGATTCCGTTTTGGCTTTAATCGAGCTGCAAGAATGATTGATTTATTAGAATCAAGAGGGATAGTAGGACCTCAAAATGGTTCTAAACCAAGAGAGGTTTTAATTAAAGTAGATGATAAAGAAGAGTAAACTAATATCAAGATAGCAATTTAAAGTTTACAAAGAATTTTGGTTTGTGCTAAAATAAAAATGAAAGGTATGATAATAATGAGTCAAAAAAAAGGCAGTAAAGAAAAAAATAATAAAAAGGAAACAATAGTTAAAATAAAGCCTTTAAATTATCTATATGCTTTATTAATTTTTGTAGGAGTTATTTTAATTACTATGTATATTTTTTCTTGGTATCAAGTGAAAAAAGAAGAAAGATTAATGACTAGTTATTTAATATCTTCAAAAACAATAGAGTCTAGTATCAATGATTTAGAATCATTAACTCAAATAAGACAAGAAGCTCCATCTTCATATTTCTTATATTTTGGTTATACTGGAGATGATGATGTTTATAATTTTGAAAAGAGTTTAAAAAGAATTATCGATGATTATAAATTAAATGATATGTTTTATTATATTAATTTAACTAATTTAATGAATACTAATCCTAATTATTTAGAGGAAGTAGCTAATAATTTAGGTATTGAAAAATTAAAAAATGTTCCCGCAATTATTTATGTTAAAGATGGTAAAATTACTAAAGATAATATTTTAGATGGTATTAATAATTCTAAATTATCAATAGCGAATTTTGAAGAATTATTAGATATCTATGAATTTGAATCATAACACCTTAAGGTGTTTTTTTATTAATAAAATATTTCTTTACAAAAATAAAAAATATGTTATATTTATATTTATGGGTAACATAGAAAGGCATCCTATGTTAAAAAAACAAATATTAATTATTGCTATTGATGATTCTGGAGTACTATGTAAAAATGAAAATTATTGTGTTTTTGCTGGTATTATTTTTTTTAGTGAACTTGAAAAAGAAAGATTTATTAAAAATTATAAAAAGATAGTTGATGATTTAAAATGTCGTTATTGTAAAAGAAAAACATGTGATAATAATTGTCCTGAGTTAAAATATTTTAATTTAAAGAAAACTCATCAAAAAAGATTTATTAAATATTTAAAAAATTATTCTTTACTTTCAGTAATTATAGATAATCGTAAGATATATTCTAGAATAATAGAGCATTCTAAATCTAAAGGAAGATATTTACATTATGCCATTAAAATGATGATTAAAAATGCAATTGAAAGTTTAATAAAAGAAGATAAGTTAAATAATAATATAGACTTAGATATTACAATTAATATCGATGAATTATCATATAAGACAAATGGTTTATATAATTTAGAAGAAAGTATCTATGAAGAACTTTCTCATGGAATGAAAAATATTAAAAGAAATGCCATATTTAAAAATATTATCAATAGTAATTTAAATATTCAGTTAGAATTTAAAAATTCCGCTACCGATTATTTAGTTCAAGCTGCTGATTTAGTCGCTGGTACTATTAGAAGTTATCGTATTCATATTCAGAATACTGAAGAATTAAAAACCAAATTAAATTTTATTAATTATCAATTATTTTTACCTTAAATAGGCATAAGCACTTAAGACATTTAAATTATCTCATACATTACTATTGTAGGAGGTATTATAAATGTTATTTGATAATAACAATGTTGATTTAGACTTTACTTTACTGAATATGGCGGGATTAAAAAATGTTAATAATATGAGTAATATGGATTTAAGTAGTAATAAAAATATTTATAGTGTTAAAGAAGGCTTTTTAAGAGGAAATATGTTTAAAGATGAATATAAACCATATAAGAATTTAACTTATATAAATATTCGTCCTCGAAATGAAAGAGAAGCTAAATTATTTAATGTTATGGAGTATTCTTTTGCTATTAATGATTTAAATTTATATTTAGATTTACATCCTGAAGATAGTGAAATGCTTAAATTATTTAAAGAGTATGTTAAAGAAGAAAAAGAAGCTAAAAAAGAATATATGGAAAGTTATGGGCCACTTACAGTAAATAAAGTAACTGGAAATAGTTTTGATTGGGTAAGTAATTGGCCATGGGAAGATGGAGGTGAAATGTATGTTTAAGTATGTTAAACACACAAATTATCCCATAAATATTAATAAAAAAGATTTAAAAATGGCTAAATATTTATTAACTCAATTTGGTGGTGCGAATGGTGAACTTGCTGCTGCTATGCGTTATTTTAGTCAAAAATTTACAATGCCTGATGATAAAGGTAGAGCATTATTAAATGATATATCTACTGAAGAATTAGGACATTGTGAAATGATCTGTACAATGGTTCATGAACTTACAAAAAATGCTACAGTTAAAGAATTAGAAGAAGCTGGTTTAGGTTCATATTATGCTGATCATAATAAAGGCATATATCCCGTTGATGCATCCGGAGTACCTTTTAGTGTTAAATATTTTGCTGTAACTGCCGATCCTATTTCGGATATTATGGAAGATATGGCTGCAGAACAAAAAGCTCGTGCCGTATATGAAAATTTAATTGATTTAACAGATGATGAAGATGTTTTAGCACCATTATTATTTTTAAGACAAAGAGAAGTAGTTCATTTTAATCGTTTTAAAGAATTATATGAATATTATAAATCTAAAGGGTATTAATTAAAGGCTCATAGTAAGAGTCTTTTTACTTGTAAATATTTGTCTATAGATTGTAAATTAATTAAAAATTGATTAAAAGTAATTATTTTTTGGTATAATTTTAATAGAAAGAGTGAAAATAATAATGAAAAATAATAAAGAAAATGATAATAAAAAAAGTAAAGAAGTTAAATTAAAAAGTGCCATGTATAATAATGACAATGAAAAGATGGAAAGAAGAGAAGAAGATGCTTCCGATGCCGTAATGTGGGGCTTTGTCTTAGGCTTCTTATTATTCTTTATCTTACTTATTTGTATAATTATCTTTACCCGCTAGGAGTGATGCCATGCTAATAAAATGCTTGCAAATCTTTGCAGCAAGAATTGTAGATGTTTCTCTAGGAACTCTTAGAACTGTTTATTTTGTTAAAGGAAAGAGTATTGAACCATTTATAATTGCCTTTTTTGAAGTATTAGTATGGTATTTAGTAGCTAAAGAAGCCTTAAATACTGAAGGTAATACAATTTTAATAGCAATATCTTATGCTTCAGGTTATGCCACGGGTACTTATATTGGCTCAATATTATCTAATTATGTCATTAAAGGAGTAGTGGGAGTACAAATAGTCTGTAAGGAAGATTCAGAAGCTTTAGTAGATGATTTAAGAAGTGATGGCTTTGCAGTCTCGGTAATTGAATTAAAAAACGATTATGAAGGTAAAAATAAAGATATGTTATATATTCAAGTTAATAAAAATAAATTAAAAGAATTAACAAAAAGAGTTAAAAATTTTGATAAAAATGCTTTTATGGCTGTCAATGAAACCAAATTAGTGCATAATGGTCTCTTAAAATGACTATTTTAGCACTATTTTTCTTGTATATTGTAAATTATTTTGATATAATACAACCAACAGATTTAAGTGGGACATAACAAACCCACTTTTATTATTAATAAGAGGTGAGGAATGGAAAATTTAACAGACTTAAAGAAAAAGTTAGAGGAAGTTTTACAAAAAGAAGATATTATTGTCGATGATATTTATCTAGAAAAAAGAAAGAAATATACATTCTTAACAATTGTCTTAGACAAAATTGGTGGTATTGATTTAGATGGGATTGTTACTGCGACTAAAATAATAAATCCGATAGTAGATGAATATGATGTGTGTGATGAATCGTATATTTTGGATGTAATTAGTAAGGAGAGAGGATAGTATGGATAGTAAAGAATTTATTAAAGCATTAGATAATATTGTTAAAGAAAAAAATATTAGTGTTGATGTTGTTTTAGATGCTATGACTTTAGCATTACAAACTGCTTATAAGAAAAATTTTGATTCTAAAACTAATGTCAGAGTAGATATTAATAGAGAAACTGGTGAAATTAAAGTATTTTCTTATTTAGTAGTAGTACCAGAAATCGATGAAGGTAGTGAAGAAGTAGATGAAGAAGGAAATGTTATTGAAATTCCTCCTAAAATTAATCTTGATGCCCAAATATTATTAGAAGATGCTCAAAAAATTGATCCTAATGCTAAAATTGGGGATACTATTGAAAAAGAAGTAACACCTAAAGATTTTGGCCGTGTTGCTGCGACTACAGCGAAACAAGTAGTTACTCAAAAGATTAGAGAAGCTGAAAAAAATAGTATTATTGAAGAGTTCCAAGATAAAGAATATGAATTAATGGTTGGCCTAGTAGCTATGGAAGATCAAAGAAATTATTATATAGATTTAGGTAGAACTAGAGGTATGTTACCAAAATCAGAGATTATTCCTGGTGAAGTTATTAAAATGGGTTCTAGTATTTGTGTATATATAACTAAAGTTGAAAATGGTACTAAAGGTCCAATTATTATGACATCTAGAAAACATTATGGTTTTGTTAAAAGATTATTTGAATCATTTATACCAGAGTTACAAAATGGTGATATCGTTTTATACGGAGTAGCTAGAGATGCCGGTAATAGAAGTAAAGTAGCAGTATATTCTACTAATGAAAGAATTGATGCGATTGGATCTTGTATTGGGGAAAAAGGTAGTCGGATAGCGAGTATTTTAAAAGAATTAAATGGTGAAAAAGTAGATTTAATATTATATGATGAAGATCCTAAGACTTTTATAGCAAATGCTTTAAGTCCTGCTAAAAATGTTATAGTTAATATAACTAATGAAGAAAAGAAAGAAGCTTTAGCTATAGTTACTGATGATAACTTATCTTTAGCTATAGGTAAAAAAGGTAGTAATATCAGACTTGCTAGTAAATTAACTAAGTATAAATTAGAAATAAAAACTTTATCACAAATTAATGCTGAAGGAAATAAAGAATAAATGAAACAAAGAAAAATACCAATGCGTACTTGTATTATTACTAAAGAAAAATTAAGAAAAGAAGAATTAATTAGAGTTATTAGAAATAATTTAGGTAATGTAGAAATAGATTTAACTGGTAAGAAAAATGGTCGTGGAGCTTATTTAAAAAAAGATTTAGAAGTTTTTAAGAAAGCTAGAAGTAGTAAAATATTAGAGAAAGTATTAGGAGTAGAAATAAAAGAAGAATTATATGATGAATTAGATAATTTATTAAAATAAGAAAGGAGAATATAAATGACTATTAAAGTTAAAGATTATGCTTTAGATTTAAATTTATCAGTAGCGGAAGTTTTAAAGAAATGTCAAGAACTAGGAATTAATGCCAAAAGTGCTGATGATATCTTAGAGGAAGATGACATTATCATGTTAGATAATACTTTAAAATTAATTAGTACTGATGAAGAAATTACTTATGATGAAGATGAAATGGTTGAAAATATCGCTAGAGATATTATGGAAAGTAATAATATTTTAGAAAGTAATACATCTAAAAAACAAAAATTAAAGAAAAAAGATAAAACTAATGAAAATAAAGAAAATTATAAAATGTTAAAAAAAGAGATGTATAAACATAAAGAAAAATTAATGAGTAACGATACGGCATCTTTAGATATAGTGTTATATAAACAAGATATGACTGTTGGTGAATTTGCTAAAGCTTTAGATGTTAGTAGTACAGATATTATTAAAAAATTAATGTCTTTAGGATTAATGATTGGTATTAATGAAGTTATAGATTTTGAAAATGCTGAAATTGTTGCATTAGATTACCATAAAACTTTAAAGAAAGAAGAAACTCAAGATGAAGCTAATTTTGAAGAATATGAAATAATTGATAAAGAAGAAGATTTAGTTAAAAGACCACCAATTGTAACGATTATGGGACATGTAGACCATGGTAAAACAACTCTTTTAGATTATATTCGTTCTTCTCATGTCGTAGATAGTGAATTTGGAGGAATTACGCAACATATTGGAGCTTATCAAATAGAACATAATGGTAATAAAATAACATTTATAGATACTCCAGGACATGCTGCTTTTACTGAAATGCGTGCTAGAGGAGCTAGTGTTACTGATATTGTTATTATTATTGTTGCTGC
>CANQFH010000015.1 GCA_947598425.1 uncultured Bacilli bacterium
CCATTATCAGCTAAACCTTTAGCTTCAACTAATCCTAAACCAGTAATTTCTTTAATGATTTTAATAACTGCAATTTTGTTGCCACCAGCACTTTTTAATACTACAGTTTTAGTTTTTGAACCTTCATCTTCAGCTTGAACTGGAGCTGCTGCAACTGCTACTGCAGATGGGTCAACACCAAATTCTTCCTTCATTGCATCAACTAATTCTTTTACTTCAAGAATAGTCATTTCTTTTAATGCACTTATAAAATCTTCTTTTGTTAATTTTGCCATTTTTCTATTCCTTTCCCTCTAATTTTTCGGCATAAAGATTTAAACCAACAGCTAAATCTCTAACATATTGAATCATACCACCAGCAAGCATTGTAAGAAGTCCTTCTCTTGATGGAATACTTGCATATTCTTTAATTACATCGAGACTTGCTACATCGCCACTGATAATTCCAACACGAATATCTAACTTATCATGATCTTTTGCAAAGTCTGCAATAATCTTAATTGGTTCTAATAAAGTTTTACCAAATAAAACAGCATTAGGGCCTTCTAAAAAATCATTCATATTAATGTTAAGTTCATCTAAAGCTCTTTTTAAAAGAGTATTCTTATAGATTCTAACAGATGATGATTCTTGATTAAGTTTATTACGGAGTTCACTCATTTCAGCAACAGTTAAACCTTGATATTGAAATAAAATAACTGATTCGCTATTTTTGATATTATCAATAATTTCTTTTACGATTTCTTTCTTATCATTAAGAATTTTTTCGCTTGCCATAAATCCTCCTTATTATATTAAGAAAAGCTTCCGAAACAGGAAGCTTATAAACATTCTAGTTATTAATCTTCCCTCGGTAGGATTATTAAAGTTTAAACTCCCTACTGTCTTCGGTTCTTTCTTTTCTCATTTTGTATTATATACTACATACCTTTAAATATCAAGTCCAAATTATATTTCAAAAGAATTTTTATCTATTTTAATACCAGGACCCATAGTAGTAGCAATTGTAATTTTATCTATAAATATACCTTTAACGGCTTGAGGTTTAGCTCTATTTATAGTTCTAATTACATATTCTAAGTTTTCTAATATCTTATCTTCACTAAATGATACTTTACCAATAATAGTATGAATATTACCATAAGAATCAGTTCTATAAGTAACCATACCACTCTTTAAATCTTTAACAACTTCAGCAACTTTAGTTGTAACTGTACCAGTTTTAGGGTTAGGCATTAAACCTTTAGGTCCTAAAATATTACCAATTTTTCCAACTTCTGGCATCATATCTGGTGTAGCCACAATGACATCAAAATCAAACCAATTTTCATTTTTAATTTTATCTAACATGTCTTTATCGCCAACATAATCAGCTCCAGCTTCTTTAGCACTTGTTGCCATATCTCCTTTAGCAATTACTAATACTTTCTTGCTTTTACCAGTACCATTAGGCATTACTAATGATCCACGTAGTTGTTGATCAGTTTTCTTAGCATCAATATTTAATTTAATAGCAACTTCAATAGTACTATCAAACTTAGTTACAGATGTTTCTTTAACTAACTTAGCTGCTTCTTCTTTAGTATATAATTTATTATTATCTACTAATTTAGAAACTTCCACATATTTCTTACTATGTCTTCTCAATTTTCTCCTCCTGTGGTTCTAGCGGATTTAATTTTATTTATTATTTACTTTCTTCTTCAGTTTCTTCTTTTTCTTCTTCACCAATTACTGGAATATCAACTGAAGATTCAGTTTTAGCTTCTTCTTCCATAGCTTCAAGTTCTGCTTCTCTCTTAGCCATTTCTTTTTCTTCTTCTAAAGCTTCTTTAGCTTGTTCTTGCAATTCTTTATCAGTTCTTCCTGATACCGCAATTCCCATATTTCTTGCAGTTCCTTCGATTTCATTCATTGCTTCTTCGATTGTATAAGCATTTAAATCTGGGAACTTAATTTCAGCAATACTTCTTAAATCAGCTTCAGATATAGTTGCAACAACTTGATTAGCACCTTTACTACTTCCCTTTTGAATCTTAGCAAATTTCTTTAATAAGAATCCAGCTGGGGGAGTTTTTAATACAAAATCAAATGTTCTGTCTTCATAAATAGATATTTCACATGGAACAACATCTCCCATTTTATCTTTAGTTGCATCATTAAATTTTGTACAAAATTCTTGTAAATTAATACCAGCAGGACCTAATACAGTACCAACTGGTGGCGCTGGTGTTGCTTTTCCAGCTTGAATTTCAAGTTTAATTTTCTTTACGACTTCTTTAGCCACGAAAACACCTCCTATTAAAATTTTTTCGCGTTGTGGTCATGGGCAAATCCGCATTCCCTCCCACACAATGCACAATTAATTCAAATTGCATGTTCAATGATATCATAAATTTACTTTATTTGCAATACTTTAAGCTGTTAAAATTATATATTTAATTTGTCAATTCTAGAATAAAAACTATCGCATTTTTCTTAATAATATGATATGATTAATCTATAATAAGGAATAGAGGATTTAATATGGCAAAAAAGTTTTTCTATAATCGAGTTTATAATACTAAAAGAACTATCATTAATTTAATAATTATTGGAGTTTGTGTAATTGGAGTTATTATTTGTTTTATTATAACTTCCAACTTCCAAGGAGAAAGTCACAAAAAAGGTAATGGTGAATTAGTTTTAAAAGAGGCCACTACTGTTGAAGTTAATGATACTTTAAATGTTGAAATGTTTTTTGATAAAATAGAAAATGTCGATTTAAGTACTATTAAAGTTAATTATCCTGAAGACTTTGATATTTCGAAAGTAGGTACTTATGAAGTTAGCTTAGAAGTAAGTGGTAAGCCATATACAACTAATTTAATTGTTGTCGATACTTTAAAACCAGTCTTAAAATTAAAGGAAGTTCGAATAAATGAAAATGCTTCTTATAAAGCTCAAGATTTTGTAGAGTCATGTTCAGATAATAGTAAACATGAATGCTCTATTAGTTTTTATGAAGATGGGACTAATGAAGATGGTGAAAAAATAGATTATTCTAGTTATAAAAAAAGTGGTACTTATCCAATAAAGATTGCAGCCCAAGATGAAGCTGGTAATACTACTATTGAAGAAGTTAATTTAATAATTGGTGAGGTTACTACTACTAATCCAGAACCTGGTTCAAATCCGGAACATACTACATGTAAATATGGTACTGCAGAATATGATACTAATGAATATTTATTAGCATCTAATGTTACTACTAATGGTTGTGCTTTAAGTTTAGACTTATGGAAAGATGAAACTATTGCAGCAGAAATAAATAGAATATTAGAAACTGAAACTACTAGAATTAAGAAAGATGTTACTGCTCTTAAATTATCAGGTATTCCTGCTATAAGTAGAAATATCATTACTGTTACCAATAAAACTGGTGATGGAATAGTTGGATATGCTCTGACAATGGTAGTAAGAATAACTGATAATAATGAAACCAAAACTGTTGCTGAATATCGTGTTAATAGTGAAGGTCGAAGAGTATTTATTACTAATCCATATAATTTAGCTAATTAGAGATTCATTTAAGAATCTCTTTTTTAATTAAAAAAACTATAAAATATTTATTCTATAGCTTTATATTTTTTATTAAAGTTTCTAATTAATAATATCAATGTACTTACCATAACTATAGTATATAATACTAAGAATAATAATCGCCATAAGACATATAATATACTATTTGGTGTAAGAACATCTATATAATCATAACCAACATCTCTGATTAAATCAAATGGTACTTTTATTAATATTACTATTAATACCATGTATATGATATCAACAATCATTTTCTTTTTAGTATTACTATCTTTATTTTTAAAGATACTACCAAATTCCACTAAAGTATCCATTATATCTTCTTTATTAATCTTTTGATAATCAATACCTCTTTTAGTATATATTTCTTTAGCAATATCTTTAACATTAGTATTATCTTGAATACTAGCACTATAAGTATCTAATTCTTTTTTTCTTTCTTCTGCTAATAAAAATCTTAATTCTTTTTCTAATTTTTTTAACTTTTCTTCTTTCATATAATCAACCCTATAAACATTGTACTAAAAATATAAAAAAAAGTCTATTATAACTAATAAACTTTTATCTTTAACTATTTTTTACTCATATGGATAAACCAAGCAAACGCTCCGATTAATACTATGAATATTCCTCCGATAATTAATAAATCATATTTTCCTTCTTCTTCATATATTTTATCTAAATTAATATTATTCTCTTTAGCTATTTTTTCTACCATGTCTACATAGCCTTCATTTTGGTAATTTTTAATTCGATCTTCCATATCTTCAATGTCATCTACTCCAACTTGTAAATAATCTCCTACTACTATTACTGGAGTAGCAATTGCTGTATCTTCTTCATAATGTTCTAACAAAGCAATTCTTAATTGATTTAACTTTTTATTTTGAACATTCCAATGACTATCAAATACTTCATATTCTACTATTTCAAATAAATCAGGATTACTAGCTTTAAGTTCATTAAAATATGTTCTAGCTCGAGCACAAGCACTACATCCTTCAGCACTAAGAATGTATACTTTTACATTCTCTTTATCATCTGCATTTACTTTTGGTATTAAAATAAATAAAGATAACATAATTAAAATACTATATAAAATTTTTTTCATATCTACCACCTAAAAATTATTATAACAAAGAACTTTATTTAATAAAAGTTATTTCTCTAATGTTTTAAATATTTTAACTATTCTAACGATTATTTCTTTAGATTCTAAATCTAATTTATTAGTAGCAATTAAAGTTGCAAGACCATTAGCATATAACCATACATGCATAAACAAGTCTTTAGCTTCACTAAAATTATAACCTTGTTTATTAACTAAATTAATAATTGCCCCTTGATTCCATTTCTCATTTAAAACATCATCGATACTTTCCCATTTCAAATTATTTGATAAAAATAAACTTATAAATAAATTATTATAATATTTAGCAAATTCTACATAAGCTACACATAATGTAACTAAAGCATTTTTATTATCTACTCTACTCGTAATAAACTCATCATATTGTTTATATATCTCTTTATAAATATCTTCTTTGATTTCATCCATATTTTTATAAATACGATATAATGGTTTAGTAGATATTTTTAATTCTTTAGCCAAATCTCTGGCATTTAAGCTATCCCATCCTTTTTTATTAATCATTACTACTGCTTTTTTAACAATAACCTCTTTTGTTAAATGACAACTAACAGGCATATAATCACCTCTCTAGTAACTTATGTTACCAAAATTATATCTATTTTTTAGAATTTTGTCAAACAGTTATTTTTTTCTATTTATCTCTTAAAATAGCATTAAATTTACTTTCAATATTTTTAATTAAATTATTAAATACTTCCATAACTTCTTCTTCAGTTAAAGTTCTATTTTGTTCTTGGAAAGTTAAATGGAACGCTAATGATTTTTCATCATCTTTAACATTAGGTCCTTCATAGATATCAAATAATTCAACATCAGTAAGTAATTTACCACCATTCTTCTTAATATAAGTAATAATATCACCACAAGAGACATCTTTTTTAACAACAAAAGCCATATCTTTTTCCATACCAGGGAATTTAGGAATATCTTTATAACTCATCTTTTTACTATGAATACTTAATACTTTATCTAAATTAATTTCTAATGCATAAACATCATCTTTAACTACATTAGGATGTAATTTACCTATAACTCCAACTAATTCATTTTGTAAGATAATACTAGCACTTTGTCCTGGGTGAAACTCTTTTGGTATATTATTATCTACTTTAACTTCATAACGCCCTTCAAATCCTAAATAATTAAATAATTCTTCTAATATACCTTTTATAGTATAAAAATCTACTTTCTTTTTATGAATATCTAAATAATAATTACCACTCATTAATACTGCTAATTTTAAGGTTTCTTTATATTCATTATCTTCTTTATAAAAGCCTTTAGCCATTTCAAATATTGAAATATCACTTTGATTACGAGCTTTATTATATAAATATATTTCTTTTAATGAATAAAGTAAGCTATATCTTAAAGTATTACGATCTTCGCTCATAGGATCCGCTACTAAAATACTTTCAAAATTATCAGTAGTAAATTTATGAACTTCTTCTTTTGGTATTAATGTATAACTATAAGTTTCATTTAAACCAAATTCCGCCATTTTATGTCTTATTTCTCTTTTAGTATGATTATATTTACCT
Source organism: uncultured Bacilli bacterium (assembly GCA_947598425.1). Lineage (GTDB taxonomy): Bacteria > Bacillota_I > Bacilli_A > RF39 > UBA660 > SIG200. The sequence goes on from CANQFH010000015.1 coordinate 6,277, forward strand.
AAAACAACTTCTAATATTGGTAATTTACCTTTAATATTATCCATTCCATAAATACGACCAACTTCTTCAACTAAATCTTCTTCTATACTAATATCTATTCTTCTACTAGGTACGGTTACTTCTAAACTATCTTTATTCTTTTTAACAGTAAATCCCAAGCTTTCTAAAATACTAATAACATCTTTTTCTAATATAGTTATTCCTAATATTTTATTAATTTTATCACAAGTAATATTAATTACTTTATCCTGAACATTTAACTTATCATAAGTAACCATGCCTCCGACTACAGTAGCATCAGCATATTTTTCTAATAAATGACAACTTCTTTCGATTGCCATATAAGTTCTTTTAGGATCTAAACCTTTTTCGAAACGATTAGATGCTTCACTTCTTAAAACTTTTTTACTAGTTTTTCTTATTTTAACATTATCGAAAATAGCTGATTCAATAATGATATCTTTAGTATCTTCTTCAACTTCAGTAGAAAGGCCTCCCATAACTCCAGCAAGACCAACGGCTTCTTTAGGACTCGAAATAACAATATCTTCACTAGATAAGCATCTTTTAATACCATCTAAAGTAGTTAATTCTTCATTATCTAAAGCATTTCTAACTATTAAAGTATCTCCTAAGCTCTTAGCGTCATAATAATGTAGAGGTTGACCTGTTTCTAACATAACATAATTAGAAATATCTACTACATTATTAATTGGGCGAATTCCAGAGGCAATTAATCTATTTTTAATAAACTCAGGGCTTTCTTTAATAACCACATTTTTAACTTTTTTAGCTAAAAATAAAGGACAAGAACTAGTTTGAATTTCTACTTTAAATTCTTTATTAATATCTTCATTATTTTCTTGATGACTTAAATCAATATCTTTTACTTTCTTTTTATAAATAGCTCCTAATTCATAAGCCATTCCTAAGATACTTAGTAAATCACCTCGATTAGAAGTAAGTTCAAAATCAATAACTTCATCATCTAAACCTAAAGCTTTAATAGCATCGATTCCGACTTCAGTATCTAATGGTAATTCATGAATACCATCACGATCTTTATCTTCTAAGAATTTATTATCTAATCCTAATTCAGCTTTGGAACATAACATCCCATTAGATTCTACTCCTCTAATAAGGCCTTTTTTAATTTCACCACCAGGTAATTTAGCACCAGGAAGAGCTACGATAACTTTTAATCCTACCCTCACATTCGGAGCACCACAAACAATATTTAAAACTTCATTACCAACATTAACCTTACATACATGTAAATGATCACTATCAGGATGCATAACACATTCTAAGACTTCACCAACTACTAAATTAGTACAATTAATAAGTGGCCCTGCACTTTCATATTCATTACCAATATTAGTCATATCTGCTGCTATTTTATTAATATCTAAATCTTTATCTAAATCAATATAATCACTTACAAATTTTCTACTAAGTTTCATTATTCTTCATCCTTTCTATCAAATTGTTTTAAAAAGCGAATATCATTACCATAAATAGTTCGAATATCAGGAATACCATATTTAAACATAGCAAATCGATCCATACCGGTACCAAAAGCAAATCCTTGATATTTTTTACTATCATAACCACTCATTTCTAAAACATTAGGATGAACCATACCAGCTCCTAAAACTTCAATCCAACCAGTTTGTTTACATAATGAACAACCTTTACCATTACATTTAAAACAACTAACATCTACTTCAACACTAGGTTCCGTAAATGGAAAATAACTTGGTCTAAATCTAACATTAGTTTTTTCTCCCAATATTTTTTTACAAAATAATTCTAATGTTCCTTTTAAATCTGCCATAGATATATTTTCATCAATTACTAGCCCTTCTATTTGCATAAATTGATGTGAATGAGTAGCATCTTCATCTCTTCTATAAACTTTACCAGGACAGACTATACGAAGTGGTCCTTTAGCAGTACATTCTTCCATGGCTCTTACTTGAGCTGTTGATGTTTGACTTCTTAATAAATAATTTTCATATTCGCCATCTAAATAAAAACTATCTTGAGCATCTCTTGCAGGATGACCTTTAGGTAAATTTAATTTTTGGAAACAATTTTCATCACTTTCAATTTCAGGGCCTTCATATACTGTATAGCCCATAGATACAAAGATATCTTCAAACTCTTCAGTTATTCTTGTCATTGGATGAAGACTGCCTCTTTTTATTTTTCTACCTGGAAGAGTAATATCGATTTTTTCACTAGCTAATTTTTGATTTAATTCTTGTTCTTCAAAATTATTTTTAGCAGTATCATATTCTTCACTAAATAAACTTCTAAGTTCATTTACTAATATCCCAAATTCTCTTTTTTCTTCATTAGGGATATCTTTAATCATTTGGTTTAACAAACTAATCTTACCATTTTTACCCATATATTCTACTTTAATATTTTCTAATTCATTTAAATTATTGATATTTTTAAATACTTCTTGTAACTCTTTCTTAATTTCTTCTATTTTATCTTTATACATATTCATATCTCCTTTATAAATAAAAATTCATAAACAAAGAATGAAAGGACGAGAATTCCCGCGGTACCACCTTTATTTATGAATTAATCATACACTTTTAGTTCTTAATGCGAACTTGACAACTAATACTCCTTAACTGAACTTCAATTAATAATTTATCTTAAAATACTTGCACCTAATATATTTTATCTCTAAATTAGAATTTATTAATCTACTATATTTAATTCATTGTATTATTTATTAATAATTTTCAGCTTTTCTTTCAAAGAAACTTTGAGCATGTTTACATACAGGACAAACTTCTGGAGCTTTCTTACCAATAACTACATGACCACAGTTACGACATACCCAAATAGTATCTCCTTCTGAAGAAAAAACTAAACCTTCATCTATATTACTAATTAATTTACGATATCTTTCTTCATGTTCTTTTTCGATCTTTGCAACACCTTCAAATAAAGCTGCAATACGTGTAAATCCTTCTTCTTTAGCTACTTTAGCAAATTCTTGATACATATCTGTCCATTCATAATTTTCACCAGCAGCAGCATCTTCTAAGTTAGTATGAGTATCAGGTACATCTCCATCATGTAACTCTTTAAACCATAACTTAGCATGTTCTTTTTCATTATTAGCTGTTTCTTCAAAAATAGCAGCAATTTGTTCATAACCTTCTTTTCTAGCTTTACTAGCATAATAAGTATATTTATTTCTAGCTTGACTTTCACCAGCAAATGCTGCCATTAAATTAGCTTCAGTTTTTGAACCTTTTAATTCCATATTAACACTTCCTTAATTAAAGATTATAAAGCAATAATAAAAAAAAGTAAAGCTCAATAATTGAAAAAAATGTCACTATTTTTCTAAATAATAACATTTTTATTTTTTCTTATTTTTAATTTTTTCTATATCTTCATAAGCATTTTCTAAATCATCTTGATTATTAACATCTTCTTCTTTTACTATATCTCCTTCTTTAGGAATATCTTCTTTTTTATTATCTTTATTCTTAGCCATTTTAATTATTTTTAAAATATCTCTAACTATAATATATAATGCTGGAATAACTACTACTAAAAGCCATCCAAAACCACTAGATAAGAATGATTGAATTTTACCTAAACCAGGAATAACTGCTTTGACAACTCCAATAACGTTACCTTCTTTAACACATCCTTGGTCTTCTCCAGTATTATTATCTCCCCTTGTAACTAAACAAGTCGAACCATCATCTAATTTTCTAGTACCAACAACTCTATGGGTAATAGTCATACCATAAGTAACATTCCAAGTAGATATATAAGTAATAACATCATTTACTTTAACATCATTTATATCATCTATTTTAGTATTTACAATAACATCATATACATTTATTGTAGGTTCCATACTTTGACTTACTATTGTATAAACAGAGAACTTTGGCTCAAATCTTTCACCTTTAGTAGCATATAATCTCACAGATATATAATAATAAATAAGTAAAATACCCACTATTATAAGAAGTACAAAAATAGTCCAACTGATAACTGTTGATATATATTTAAATAAACCTTTAAAATTGTAATGCGTTTCATCTATTTTATTATTCATACAACTCGTCCCTATTCTAAACTTATTATATACAACTTTTTTATCTTTAACAATATTAAATTTATTAATTAGGCATTGCCTTTATATTCTATTTTAAATTCTATTTCAAATTCTTTATTCAAATTACGAGAATTCTTATTAACATAAGTTTCACTTTTCCAATACATTTTTTTATTATCCCCAGGTTTAACACTTAAATTATAATCAGTTAATACTTTTAAATTATTAGTAATACCAGCAATATCAAAATAATTTCCCATAAGTGGTAACAACGTACTATTAGTAGTAGATATGGCATTACTAATATATGTCCAATTTTCATTATCATAAGAATATGCAAATCTTACTAATAAATCACTATCATTGGTAGCTATATTATTATAGTTAAAATTATTCTTACTAATATTATATCTAACATCAAAGAATACATTACCATCTGAAGTAGAATCCTTTTTAGTAGATAAACTAATTGAAGCAATATTTTCATATATTAATTCTTTATCATTAGTAATATCATCTGCTGTTATTTTATGACTAAATTTTCCCATACTAACAATAACGGCATCATTTTTAGCATTATTTATTTCTACTATTTCACCATTTTTATAATTAATATTTTTATAATATCTTCCTATATATACTAAAGAGCAAAATAAAGTAAAACCAAAAAGTAAAATTAAAACAACTAATAATACTATTTGTGAAGAATTTTGATAATAAGCTACTTCTTTAATAGTAGCATCTTCATTATCATCATATTTTTTTTGTTTAACCACCTTTTTATTCATATTATATGACTCCTTATTCTACTAAAAAGTATATCATAAGATTTTTTGATATTCAACAAAGAATTCTATCTTTATTCTGTTCTAAGAGCAATAACTGGATCTTTTTTACTAGCTATTCTTGATGGAATTAAACCTCCAATTACAGTTAATAAAATACTGATAATGATTAGAATAATACTACCTAGTATTGGTATTCTACATAATCCAGAAATATTAACTAAATTCTTTAAAATAATATTTGTTGGAATACTTATTAATATTGTTATTAATATTCCAATTAAACCTGAAGTAAGACCAATAATAAAGGTTTCAGCATTAAATACATGAGCAATATCTTTTTTACTAGCACCAATACTTCTTAATATACCAATTTCTTTAGTTCTTTCTAAAACACTAATATAAGTGATTATTCCAATCATTATTGATGAAACCACTAAAGAAATACTAACAAACGCAATTAAAACATAACTAATTATATTAACAATAGTAGTAACACTATTCATAAGTAAACCAACATAATCAGTATATTGTATTTTATCAGAATCATTTTGTTGATCATTATAATCATTGATAATATCAATTATTTCTTCTTTTTCATTAAATCCTTTAGGGTACAAATTAATCATACTTGGTTCATCTATATCTACTACTCCAAGTAAAGCTAAATTATTTTCATAAGTATCAGTACCCGTAAATTCACTATTTGTAAAAATATTTTTATCTTTATTATTTAATTGTTCTAAACTTACTTGAGCATTATTATTTTTATCAATAACATATTTAGTTAATTTACTAGTATAACCAATGCCACCACTAGTTGCAGAGATTGCGGCTTCTTCATTTGGTCTAATAATTCCTACTATTTGGATATCTTCAGCATTTTTAATTAAATTCTTCATAAAGTTTATATCTTGTTCTTTATTAACCCATTTATCATTTTCTTTTTTATATAAAGAAGAATTTAATACTAATTTATATTTAGTATTTAAAATTTCTTCAAAAGTATAATCACGATTATTTACTTCATATTTTTCGCCCCTCATTGTACTATGAAATAAATTATATAATTCATTCTTATCTTTTAATCCTAAAGAATATAAAACATAATCAGAGACACTATTATTTTCATCTACTATTAAAACAATTTCATTATATTCATTAGGAAGTCTACCTGCTACTATATCATATTGACTCTTTAATAAATTAGTATTATCTGATAATTCCATCCATACATTATAAGTATTCATCATAGTATTACCCATACCTAAATTTTCCATAATATCTGTAGGATTTATTTTATTGATACCTTTAGATGTATCTGCATCATACATATTTAATTCAAAATTATAACCATATTTAATATCATTAGTTAAATTTTGAATATCTTCATTATTTTCAATAAATTCTTTAAATTTCACTAAATTATTAGTAGTTACTTGTTGAGTTACCATACTCATCATATCACTCATAATATTATTAGCATATATTTTATTTTTATCTTCATGATTAGTACTATTCTTATCATTCATACTACTCATAAATGATGCCATATCTACAGTTTGTTTTTCAATAGTTAAAGGATAACTAGTAAGAGTATCTTCTTCTACTTTAGCAATATATTTATCAATACCATTTGATAAAGCCATGATTAAAGAAATACCTATTATACCGATACTTCCTGCAAAAGCTGTTAAAATCGTTCTACCCTTTTTAGTCATTAAATTATTTAAACTTAAAGATATTGCTGTTTTAAAAGACATACTAGCTTTCATTTTTTCATTACTAGTATTTATAATAGTATTTTCAATATTATAAGGATTACTATCACCTTCAATAATACCATCTTTTAAATTAATAATTCTAGTAGAATACATATTAGCTAAATCAGGATTATGAGTAACCATGATAACTAATCTATCTTTAGCAATTTCTTTTAATAAATCCATAATTTGAATACTAGTTTTAGTATCTAGGGCTCCACTAGGTTCATCCGCTAAGACTATCTTTGGATTATTTACAAGGGCTCTTGCTATAGCTACTCTTTGCATTTGACCACCAGATAATTGATTAGGTTTTTTATAGATATGATCTTTTAACCCCACACTTTCTAGGGCTTCAATAGCTCTTTTTCTTCTTTCTTTTTTAGAAACGCCACTTATAGTTAAAGCTAGCTCTACATTACTTAATACATTTTGATGACTAATTAAATTATAACTTTGAAAAACAAACCCTACTTGATAATTACGATAAACATCCCAATCATGATCAGTATAATTTTTAGTACTTTTACCATTTATAATTAAATCACCATTAGTATAACCATCTAAGCCTCCAATAATGTTTAAAAGTGTTGTCTTACCACTTCCAGATGGTCCTAAAATAGAAACAAATTCATTTTCTCGAAAACTAATACTAACATTATCTAAAGCTTTTTGTTCAAAATTATCTAATTTATATACTTTAGTTATATTTTTTATTTCTAACATAAATATCCTCCTTTAAATATATATTAATTATTTTTAATTTATAAGACTATACTCTATTATATTTAATAATTGTGAAGTTTTCAAGAAAAAAGCAGATTTATTAATCTACTTTACCATTCATATTCTTTCAAATTATTAAGTAATTTTTGATAATTACTTTCACTTATATGCATAACTACTCTTTGATAATCATCATAACTATGGATTTCTTTATTCTTAATATTATCTAACATTATAGTTAAAAGATCATTAATATTAAACTCTTCAATATCATTAAAATGATAAGCTAAATAATTATTATTATATTCTTTTAATTCACTAACTTCATAATTATAATTGAAAAAATCATTATCATCATATATTTCAATATAAATATCTTCACGATCTTCATATATTACTTTATTAGGATATAAATTAAGTATTAATAAATTATCTTGCATTGGGATATTAAATTGTTGTCTTAATTCTAACTTATTATTGACTATTTTATAAGAAGTTAATTCATAAGCAAGAAGGCCACTACTAGAACCTAATATTAATAAAGAACATATTAACATTATAAATATCTTTTTAAAATTAACTTTTAAATTAAAGATAGTTTTAATAAAGATTTCAATAATTAAATAAACTCCTAAGATACATCCAATTAAGAATAATCCTCCATATACTAATAATAATCCTTTATTTATAAAAGCTAAAGTAAATATTAACATTGCAATTAAAATAACAAATATAATAATCAAAGGAATAGTAAACATTCCTAAAATACCTTTAGCAATTGCTAATGTTCCTAATTTAATAAACTCTAAGAATTTAGAATTATTTTTCGAATCTCTAATAATTATTTTTTCTTTAGTAACGGGAACATATTGAATATCTTCTTTTATTTCTATTTCATTTTTAACTTCTAAATAATAATCTAAAAAGCGTACTTTATATAATTTTAATAAAAGATATCCAATTAATAAAACATCCACTAATAATAATATTCCCTCTAACATACTTAATATATGTTGATATAAATAATATGGCAGAATAGTTAATAATTCACTAGCTACAAAATAAATACACATGGAAACTATAAATAATAATATACATAAGATGAAAGCATAAAATGCCATTTCTAATAAACATTTAATTTTTTGTTTAAATGACATATTATAAAATAATTTGATTCCATTTAGAAAAGCATCAATATAATAATTAATTTTTTTAACAAAAGTATTATTAGTTGCTATTTTAGTTTTACTATCAATACCTAATAATTCATCAATACTAACATCAAATAATTTACATATAGCAATTATTTTTTCTGTTTCTGGATATGCACTATTGGATTCCCACTTACTTACTGCTTGTCTCGATACATTTAATTCTTGGGCTAAACTTTCTTGACTCATTCCTTTCTCTTTCCTCAGTTTAGCTAACTTTTCACCAAAACTCATTTTCTCACCTCGTCTTCCATTTTATAATATATAATTAATAGCAACCACCAACTTCCGGTTAATTTTAAGATAATTTTAGTTGCAACTACATAATAATCAAGAATTATATATAAAAAAGCCGAACTAAAAAGCTCGACTAACAATCAAACTGGAGCGAGTGTCGTAGTTATCTACAACTCTTTTCCAATAACGAAAAATTTATATAATCTTCCGTTGCTAGTAATAATATAACATATTTTTAATATTTATTGAATAGCA
>CANQFH010000016.1 GCA_947598425.1 uncultured Bacilli bacterium
CGACCTCCCGGTTTTCAAGACCGGTCCCTTCAACCAGACTTGGGTATTCCTCCACTTCCAAAGGACAAATTGATTATAACACACGATAAAATAATATGTCAACAATATTATTTAAAAAAAATTGTTAAAAAGTATTGAAATTATTGAGAAAACAAGTTATAATCATAATTGTCTTAAGCAAATTAAGACTGTGCCTGCCCAAGTGGCGGAATAGGTAGACGCACAGGACTTAAAATCCTGCGAGATTCAACCCTCGTGCCGGTTCAAGTCCGGCCTTGGGCACCAATATGAATTTATAAGTATCTTATTTATATAAGATGCTTTTTTTATATAATTATTTATCCTTATATATATTAATATTTTTCTTTATTTCATTTATCTCTTCATTAAGTGCATCAACCATCTTCTTTAACATTTTAATAGTTTCTTCATTCGAAGGCATTGATTGTTGTGAGTTATTATTGTTACTATTTAGAAGTTGCCCATAAGCTGCATTGGTACATAAATATTGGGATACAAGCATTAACCAGTTGCCTAAAGCATTTTGTTCATTAGGAGTCGAGTCATCAACTAATAAAAAACCAACCACTACAGCACTAAGAGTAAATAATTGCGGAGGAATTTTTGGAAAGTTATGCAAATAAAATACCTCCTTATTAAATAATATGTCTAAAAAACCAATTATTTATAATTTAGTGTCAAGTATATTGTCGTATTGTTGTCATTTGTCGAAAAATCGTTTACAAAGTCGAAAAGTTATAATATAATTTTTTTAGATAAAGGAAGTTGGATGACTAGTATGATAGCTAAATTCAAAGAAAAGTTATTAAAAAACAAGTTATATACTATAATAATAATGATATTTGCTATTTTAGTTTTATCATTTGGTATTAAACAGGCTTATGCTTACTATTATACTAAACAATCTTTTCCTATCTTATCTGCTTTAGTTGGAGATTTTGATGTAGGTAAGGGAGATATAAATATTTTAATTTATAAACAAGTAGATAAAACTAAAGAAGGAATATATACAAGAAGTTATGCAGTACCCGCTATGGGATATAAATTTGATTCAACTAAAACTGCTTGTACGGATGGTAATAATCAAAAATTAGAATGTGCTTACAAACAAAATGGTGTTGAAGGAGTTGCTGAGGGTAGTAATGATTGTTCTTATACATATGATGAAAATAGCAGAACATTTACTCTTACTAGCAACCAAAAGACAACATGTAAATTTTATTTTACTCAAACAGTTACTAGTGATATAGATATCTACATAATGAAAGAAGACGAAAATGGTGTAGATGGTACATGGAAACCAACTGATGGTGAAGGAGTAAATGAAGTTGAAAAAAACTATACAATGGTAGAGCATATTCCAGCTTATGGCTATAGATATGCTGGTTACAAATGTGAAAATGACAATACTAATAGTGAAGATAAAAGTATAACAGTTACTTATGATTCTGAAACAAGGAAATTTAAAGTTGAAACATCTAAGAAAACTAAATGTTATGCATACTTCAATAGTGAAGGTCCAGCTGATATAATTGCTCACGTATACATTAAGGACACTGATGTTAATAGTGAGAATGGTGAGAGTGAAGTTTATACACTTGTAGATACAATACCAGAAGGTAAAAAATATAAATTAGCATCTGGAACAGAAGGCGGAAATAATAAGAGTCAATGTTACAAACAAGGTCACCAAGAATCTAAATTAGATGGTGTCCAAGTAACTTACACTGAAGATGGTTATATAAGTATTAGCGATGTAACTGAACCAACTGAATGTGATGTATATCTAGATGTTGATCCAAGTGAATCAGTACAAAGTCCATAACGGACTTTTTCTTTTCCAAAAAAAAGTTAATAAAAAAGGATGAAGCTGCATTTGAAGCTCATGTTCGCGCTGAAGAAAAAAGAGCAAATCAAATAATGCTAAAGGTATGTTAAAAAAGTATTATCCAATATCAGATATTCAAGAAATAACAGAACTTTCAGTAGTGCAAATTAATAAATTACAAAAAAAGATTATAAATACTTAATATATATTTTTTTACATTGATAGTATAGTAAGACCTTAAAAATTAAAAATAGCAATTGCTATTTTTTTAATTATTGGTTATAATAGAAATGTATATAATAATAAGGAGGAGATTAATTTTGAAAGAAGCGACAGGTGAATTAAATATGACAGTTGTTACAGTTGTTGCAATAGCAGCATTAGTAGCATTCTTTTATTTAGTAATTTGGCCAGTAGTTCAAGTTCAAATGACTTTAACAACAGCTTGTAGTGCAGCTGGAGGTGGTACAACTACTCAAACTTTATCAGATAACAGTACAGTAGTTTGTGATGCAGGACAATGTACATATACTCCATCTGGTGGTGGTACTGCAACTACTAAACAATGTAGTTAATAGAATATGAAAGAAAATGTAGGCGAATTAAACGCTACCGTAGTTGTAATGTTGGCTATTGGGGTATTAATGGCCTTTTTTTACTATACGTTATGGCCACTAATTAAGCAAAACTTTCATGCTACTAGTCAGTGTGATAAAGCAATATGTGAAGTCTGTCCTACTAATGATTGTGAATATGTAGAATGTCATGAAAGAAACAATGAAAATAATACTTTTCAATGCATATATAAAGGTTAGGAAGTGAGATAATGAAAGAGGCTTTAGGTGGAATATCCTTATTTCAAATAGTAATAATATTTATATTACTTTTTACTGCTGTTATGTGTTTAACCCTTAATCATGCTAAAGCCTTTGGAGTTAAAGATGAAATAATCAATATAATTGAAACTGATTCGCTAGAATCTAGTAATTCAGTAAGCAGTCATATTGATTCTCGAACTTCCCAATCTATTGCTGATTTATTAGGAGATGCAGGATATAGAATTACTGGTAGATGTCCCAATAATGATTGGGTAGGTTATGATCGTAATGGTAATGTTACAAGTAATAACAATGCAGCTTTTTGCATTAAATCTACTGATGTAGCTGAAGCTTATTATGATGATGCTAGTAGTAGATGTCGTTCTAATTGTACATCTATAGCGGGAGATTATCCGGATATGTATTATTATGAAGTAGTGTTATTTTATCAATTAGATATTCCAATTATTGGGGGAGTGTTTAATTTTAGAATATATGGCTCAACCAAAGTTTTATTTGGATAGGTGATTAAATGAAACAAGCAACAACAACATCGACAATGTTTAAAGCTATATTAGCATTTACTATATTATTTGCAGCTTTTTTAGCTATAGCCATAGTATATAATAAAGCCTATAAGATGAAGAATGAAATTATATCAATTGCAGAAAAATATGAAGGATTTAATCCCACTGCAGTTAGAATAGTTAATAATTATTTAAAGAATAATGGTTATAGAACTACAGGTAATTGTGGTGCCGATGAATACGGAATGCGTAGTTTAGATGATAGTAGATTTGAAGTAGCTACTCCAGGACAAAGATATTATTATTGTGCAAGTTATACTTGTGCCACAAGAGGATGCTCAATTACTAGTGAAGAAAGTAATGGAAATAAAATATATTATAATGTTAAAATATTTTTTAAATTTAATTTACCATACTTAGGAGAATTATTTACATTTGATGTTACTGGAGAAACTAAAGGCATTATATTATATAGCGAAATGCAAAAATTATAAGGGGATGATTTAGATGAATGTAATTGTAGCCAATAAATATCAAACATTATTAGGAACATTAAATATTGATGTTATACCAGGTAAGAGTATTAATGGAGTATTTACTGTTCAAGATTTAGTTAATCAATTTAGAAATTGTTTTTATAACAAATTAATTATAGATATAACTGCTATTAACAATTATGAAAATATTAATGTTATGAGAGAATTATCAATTAATTTTGAAATGGATAAAGTAATATTATTATTAGATGATTCTCCAAAAGTTAATTCAGCTGAGTATGTCTCTCAGTTAGTTTCTGTTGGAATATACAATTTTACTAGAAATGTTGAATCTATTCCTTTTCTAATCCAAAACCCTAATTCTTATAAAGATGTCGCTAGTTATCAAAATTTTAATGCTAATAATAATCAAAGTGCTTTTAGTTTTAGAAATAATAATAATGTTAATAATAATTATGCATTAGAAAAAAGAATAATAGGGTTTAAGAATGTTACAGAACATGCTGGAGCTACGACACTTATTTATATGTTAAAGAAACAATTACAAAGATATTATAAAGTTAAAGCTATTGAGATTAATAATAATGATTTTGAATATTTTAATGATAAATCTTTAGAATCAGCAGATTTTATGAATGCCGCTTTTAAAATCTCCAGTTTTAGTGATATGGAAGTTATTTTAATCGATTTAAATGATGGTCCTGAAAGTATTTGTACTGAAGTAATATATTTAATTGAACCAGGAATAATTAAATTAAATAAATTAATTAGAAATGATCGCAAAGTATTTGATAAATTAAATAATAAGAAAATAGTTTTAAATAAAAGTGTTTTAAGTGCTCATGATGTAGATGATTTTGAGTATGAAAGTGGTAGTAGAGTATTTTTTAATATACCATGTTTAGATGAAAAGTTAGATAATAATAAAAGTATTAATGATTTTTTAATAGCATTAGGTTTTTCAAGATTGAACGATGAATAGTAAAATAGTAGTTAATTATCTTGACATCTAGTGATTAATTAGATAAAATTTATTTAAAGGAAAGAAGGTATTTATAAATGTTAGTAGGAGCTGTTGAATTTTGTAGAAATACTGCAAATATATGGCAAGTATTAGGTTATGTAGTATTAATTATTAAAATTGTTATTCCTTTAATTTTAATTATATTAGGTATGGTTGATTTAGGAAAAGCTGTAATAGCTAGTGATGATAAAGCCATAAGTAAATCTGTTGGATCATTAGTTAGAAGATTTATTGCAGCAGTAGTTATTTTCTTTATTCCAACAATTGTAAGTGCTTTATTTAATGCTTTATCTATTATGAGTGCTGATGAAAGAGCCGATTATAATATTTGTGTTCAATGTGTAACTAATGTTAATTCATGCAGTACTGATGGTGTAGTTGGAAATTTAACTTAGAATTAAATTAAATATTAAAAAATCACTTTAAGTGATTTTTTTATGCTTTTATTTATTCTTTTAATTTTAATTAATATATGCTATAATCTTTTCAAGAGGGATTTAATATGGCTAAAAATATAAAAAGGACTTTAATGTTAATAGTATTAATTATTTCATTTATATTTTTAAGTAATAATGTTCATGCTGCTAGTTGTATGAGTGGTTTTACATTAAATGGTAGTAATACTTGTGTTCATATTACTGATCCTGAAAGTAATGGCTATTGTCCAACAATTACCACACCAGGTGGACAAATTGTAACTGCTTCAAGTCCTAATGAAAATGGTAAATGTGTTTTAATTTATCATTTAGATAACGAAGAAAATAATCTAGGTGGTAGTAGTTCTAACCAAAGTAATAATAGTGGTGAAATTAGATTAGATTATAGTTCTATTTGTTCAACTACTAATATGGGTATTAGAAGAGCTTTTAAAGCTATTGGATATGTTGTAGCCATTGCTAAATGGATTGTTCCATTAATTATTATAGTACTAGGAATGATTGATTTTGGTAAGGTTGTAATATCTGATGATGATAAAGCAATGGGAAAAGCAACGGGAGCTTTAATAAGAAGATTTATTGCCGCTATTGTTGTTTTTGTGGCTCCAACGGTTATTTTGTCAATAGTTAATATTATTCCTGTTATGCAAGGAATTACGAATGAAAATAATGCAAATTTTGGAGCATGTACTAAGTGTGTATTAGATCCATTTAATTCATGTGCTACTAGAAGTTAATAAATGATAGAAAGAGTTGTTGATATGAAAAAGTTGTTAAAAATATTTATAATCCTTTTTATTAGTATTTTCTTATTTAAAGAAAATGTTTATGCTGCTGAATGGATTGGAGAATGCCATTATAAAGTGTCATTTGTACTTGGATCTATGACTGCTGATCTTTACTTTAACAGAGAAACATTTGAATTAAATAGTGATATAATGAGTGGTACTTATATAACAGATATCGAATTAGATACTTTACTTAATTATTATGATTCTACTGGAAAGTGTGTCCCATTCTTATATTACGATGCAAATATTAGTACATTTAAAACGGAAAAATATTCAGGATGGTGGAATCCAACTTTAGAAGAATATAAACTTGAATTAGTTGATGCTACATATAATCATGGTCCTGGAGGAGATCCAAGTCAAATACCTGATCCGGAAATACCTAGTTATGATAATTGTGAATCCTTATTTGGAGATCCTAAATCTGAAGGAACACCAGCATTTTATATGACTGTAGCTTTTCGAGTTGTAAGGTATGCTGCTATTATTATTTTAGTTCTTATGAGTGTACTCGATTTTGTAAGTGCTACTGCAGCAAGTGATAATGATGCTTTAAAAAAAGCCACTAATAAATTAATAAAAAGAGCAATCTTGTGTGTAATAATTTTTGTTTTACCTACGATAATTGCTTTCGTATTAACTTATTTAAATGATCGAGCAGTAGATATGTGTATAGGTAGGTGATTATTATGTTGATGTTAGGTTGGATTAACGAAGGAATTCAAGGTGCATTTTTATGGTTAATTACGCCAGTATATAAATTGGCGGCATTTGCATTTAAAATTTTCTTAATCTTAGCAACTGGAAAATTAGTAAGTGCTGATTCTTATAAAAAAATTATTGAAAACTTTTATGTTGTCATTGGAGTAATTTTACTCTTTGTTTTAGCATTTTCATTTTTAAGAGCAATGGTTAATCCTGAAGATTCGAAACAAGGAACTTCAATGGTTAAAAAGGTTATTTTAAATTTAATTACTTCCAGTGTTTTAATGGCTTTATTACCTAGCATTTTTGCCTTTGCCTTTGATTTTCAAGATTCGATTGTTTTAACAAATACAATTGGTAAATTCTTTGGATATGGTAATCAAAATGATTCATCAAATCCTCAAGGAAATATTGAAGCCATTGAGCAAGGTGCAAATCAAATAGTAAATGGAATTTATACGGCATTCTTTAATGTTAGTGAAGAAGAGTGTAGTAGTATTATAAATTCTGATGATAGTAGTGCCTCTAGTGAAATGGAAAAATTTACTTATTGTCAGGAACAGATTGAATCTGATGGTGAGGCCACAATTGGTGGAGTATCTGCTTCCTATAGTTTAGCTGAAGTTATCGAAGAGGTAGATAGAAATGCCACTTTTAGTAATTATGCTGCTTTTGCGGGTAACATAGATGATAATGAGATTGATTTTAACGGCTTTATATCTTTAATTGGTGGTTTAGCTTTATTATATGTAGCCGTTTCTTATTGCTTTGATATGGCTTTACGTTTAGTTAAATTAGTTTTCTATCAAATAATAGCACCACTTCCTATCTTTATGAGAGTTATACCTGAAGGCAAACTTAGTGGTATGTTTAATTCTTGGATGAAAGTAACATTAACATGTTATTTAGAAGTTTATATCAGAATTGTTACTTTCTATTTTGTAGTATATTTATGTAAAGCAATGATGGCTTCAAGTTTCTTAACAAGAGATGTATTTCAATATGGTTTCTTTACGGGATTATTTACTAATGCATTCGTACTAATGGGCGTAATAACATTTATGAGACAAGCTCCGAAGTTATTTGCTGAAGTTACCGGTATTGATTCTGGTAAAATGAAGTTAGGAATTAGAGATAAACTTGCTGCTGGTGGAGCATTTGCTGCCGGATCTATCGCTGGAGCTGGATTTACAGCCCTTGCTAATAATGGCGTGAGAGCATTCAGAAATGTTCGAGATATAAGAAAAAATGGTGGTGGTGCTAAAGAAATAGCTAAAGCTACTGGAACTGGAATCTTAAGTACATTTGCTGGTGGTGCCTCTGGTGCTTTTAGAGGTGGTAGAGCTGGAATTAATGCTAAAAGTGTTGCCGATATGAAAAAAGGAGCTTCTACTGGAGCTAAGGGAGCCATTGATGCTCGAAATACCAGAGCTAAATATAGAGCAAAACACGGTGGTACTGTATCTGGAGTTATTGAAGGTCATATTCAAGATAAAGTATATGATCTTAAAAGCTGGGCTGGTATTAATAATGTTGATTCCTTAATTGCTGAAGATAAATTAATTGATCAAATATCTAATCAAAGAAAAGCTATTGATGATGAAGCTAAAGCTACTTTATTAGGAGATGTTAATAAAGCTGGGAAGAATATTAAATATGGCTTAGCTCAAGATTATGAAACTATTTCATGGACAGATTCTGAAAAAAATGTACATAGTGGAACATATAAATTTAATACTCAAACTCTTCGTGATTTACAACAAGAATTAACTGCAGCACAAAATAGTGGTGATCAAAAGAGAATTAAAGAAGCTCAAGGTATGTATGATGCTTACTTAGATGCCTTTAAGAATAAACTTGTTGATCAATCATTAAAAGGTATTACTAATTGGGATAAACTAGAATCTAGTGATAAAGCCGATTTGGCAAAAGTAAGACAATTATCAGATACTTATCGTGAAACTTTAGCTCGAAATATGCATTTACCATATGTTGCTAGTTTAAATGGTATAAGTGATGTTTTAGATAAAAAGAAAGATTTAGATGTAGATCATGCATCTATGAAAGATATCAAAGATGTATTAAAAATTCAAAAAACTCAAAACGAGCGTTTAATTAATGAATTTAGACAAAAAGAAGCTGAAAGAAAAGAAAGTAAATAATTAAAGGAGGAATAAAAAGGTGAATAATTATTTAATACCTGCAAATGCTAAAAAGTCACAATTAATATTAGGATTTTTTACCCCAAAAGATTTAATGATATTTGTATCTGGGTGTGTTTGGACATTTTTAATGTTATTAATAATACCTAATCCTAATTTAACAATATTAATTATAATATTTTTACCAGCTTTAATTGCAGCATTCTTAGTTATGCCAGTGCCTCATTATCATAATGTCTTGCAATTAATTACTAATATATATAATTTTTATACTAATAGAAGACAATATTATTGGAAAGGTTGGTGTATATATGAAAGATTCAACTCAAACGATAAAAGGTTCTAAATATACAGATAGTTGGCTTCCTATAAGACAAATAGTAAATGGCATGATTCAATTAGAAAGTGGTTATTATGTAACTGGAGTAAAAGTATATCCTAAAAATATCTTTATAATGGATCAAGCTAGTCAAAATAATATGGTATATAATTTAAGAAATTTTTATAATACTATAGATTATGAATTTTGGTTAATAATAGCAGATAGACCAGTAGATATTAATTTATATTTAGCGGGATTACAAAAATTATATAATGATACCACTAATAATGATGTTAGAAAAATTATATTACAAGATATTAATAAAGCTAATAGATTTATGGGATTAGAATATAATGTAGTTGATACTGAATACTATATAATATTCCAAGAAAAGAAGTTAGAAATATTACAAAAGAAATTACATAATTTAATAAGTGGTCTTGCTAATTGTGGATTACAATCTAGTCAAACTAGTAATAATGATTTAAGAATTATTTTAGATAATTTATTAAACGGTGGAGAGGCCATTAATTTTGGAACGGTGATGAGTTAATGAATAATAAGAATGAAATTGCTCCAAAAGGAATGGAGTTTAAACCAACTGAATTTGTAATTGGAGGAAAATATTCAACTATTATCTCTATAGTTAGTTTTCCTAAAAATATTTATGTTGGTTATTTATCAGATATTACTAATATATCTGGAGTTAAAGTAGTAATTAAACATATACCAATACAATTTAATGTCTTACAAAGAATGATTAATAAAGAAGTAGCAGATTTAAAAACTAGATATCAATCTGAAAAAGATCAAACAATGCAAGAGAAAATTCGTCAAGATTATGAATCTTTAGAACAATTTGTATCTATGTTAGCAGCTACTGATGCTCGTATATTTGATTTTCAAATGCATTTAATGGTTACTGCTGATAGTAAAGAAGAATTAGATATTAAGAAAATGGAAGTTAAAAGTTACTTAAATGCTTTAGGTATGGGTGGGGTAGCTTTAATGTTTGAACAAGAAAAAGTATTAAAAAGTATTGTTCCAATATTCCCTAAACAAGATATTGAAAATAGAATTGGTACTCCAATACCTTCAGTTACTATAGCTGCTATGTATCCATATGTATTTGATAGTATTAAAGATCCTGGTTTATCTTGTTTATTAGGTATAGATTTTTCTGGTGGTGTTGTTTTATTTAATCAATTCTTATATCAAATAAGAAATGAAAATAGTCGTAATAATGCTAACATTATTTTATTAGGTACATCTGGAAGTGGTAAATCAACTGCAGCTAAATTATTACTTAGAACTCATATTAGAAATGGTTGTAAAATAGTAGCTATCGATCCTGAAGGAGAATTAGAAGACATGGCTAGATCTTTAGGAGGAGACTTCTTAGATTTAGGTAAGGGTGGCGACTTTGGTATGATTAATCCTTTAGAGATAGTTGTGGATGTTGATGAAGAAGAAATAAACCAAGGTTTAGGATATACTGTTTTAACAAGAACATTACAACAATTAAAGGCTTTTATGAAATATTATAATCCTTCAATTGAAGAAGATGTTTTAGCTTTATTTAGTGAAGTAGTTCAAGATACTTATAAGAGATTTAGAATAGATTATAATACTGATTTTACCCAACTTCGTAGTGAAAATTATCCAACTTTTGCTGATGTCTATGCCACTATTCAAGGAAGGTTATTATCAATGGTTGATGCTACTAGAGAAAGAGATATAATGGAAAGATTAGAATTAAGAATTAGACCATTAGTTAAAGAATTAAAATATTATTTCTCTGGACATACTACTATTAAGATTAATAGTGATTTTATAGTATTTAATATTAAGGAATTAATGAATAGTGATGAAAATATTAAAAATGCTTTATTCTTTAATATCTTAAAATATGCTTGGGGCTTATGTTTAGAAAAAGATATTAATACCATTATGATGGTAGATGAAGCCCATGTATTATTACAATCTCATAATGAATTAGGAGCGGAATTCTTAGCTCAAATTCAAAGAAGAAGTCGAAAATATAATACAGGTACTATTATTATTACTCAACAACCGACTGACTTTGCTGCTCCTAGTATTATTCAACATGGTAAAGCAATATTTGATAATGCTGCTTATTATTTAATAATGAGTTTAAGAAAACAAGCAGTTGATGATTTAGCTCAATTAATTGATTTAAATGAAAGTGAAAAAGAAGGTATTAAGTTCTATCCTCAAGGTCAAGGCTTATTCGTATGTGGTAATAGAAGAATGAGAATTGAAGTTATTGCTACTCAAGAAGAATTAGATTCTTTTGGTACTGGTGGAGGTTATTAAATGATGTTATAAGCATCATTTTTTTATGCAACAAATTGGTGCTTTCATTTTATATTTATATATGATATATTTTTAAGTTAGAAGTGGGGAATTAGTTATGGATGAAAAAATAGGAATTTTTATAAGACAACTAAGGGAAGATAATCATATAACTCAGCAAGAATTAGCAAATAAATTAAATATAAGTAGACAAGTAATATCAAAATGGGAAAATAGTATAAGCACTCCCGATGCTGATAATATAAAAAGATTAGCAAATATATTTAATGTATCAGTGAGTGAAATAATTTTAGGAGAATACTCTAAAAAGATAAATGAAGATAAGAAAGAAGAAAGCATTTTATCTATTTATGATATTTTAAAAAAAGAAAAAAAGATAACTAAAATATTAATTGGAATTATTTTTATTATCGTAATATTTTCTTTATTTGTTAGTTATTTTTTTTCTTTTTATAAAAGCCTAAAAATATATATAATAAATGGTGATAGTGAAAATGTTAGTGTAAGAGATGGATTATTTGTAAAAACCAGAGAAAAAATTTATTTACAGATTGGAAATATAAAAATAGATGGAGATAAAAAAATAAAGAAAATAACTTTATATTACAAAGATAAAAATAATGAAGATAAATTAATAATATATACAACTTCTAATAATTTATTAGTAAGGGATATTAATGGTTATAATGAATATTTTGATTTTAAAAATATGGATTATTATTTAAATAATATGTATTTAGATGTAGAATTTGAAGATGTAAAAGAAACATTAAAAATAAATTTTAAAGAAGATTATATTAATGATAGTTTTTTTGTAAGAAAAAATTCTAATACGATTTTTCCATAAAATAAATTTAATAACATTAAAAAATATTAATAAAACTTATATAAAAGATAATTGATAATATTTAAAATATTTTATATGATATATTATAGAAAATTTATTTAAATAATTTATAGATGAGAAAGAAGTGATATAAATGAAATATCTTAAAGTAATAGGAATAATATTTATTATTATATTAATTAGTATTATTTTCTATTTTATAGTTAATAAAAAAGAAGTAGATGAATATCAAAATTATCAAAAATATAGTTATGGAGATATAACTATGAAGAGTTATATAGCATATCAAGATTATATATTAGCAGATATAACTAAAGAAAATGCTGAAGGTTCTACTCAAGGGTTATTTTATAAAATAAATAATAAAGATTATATATTAGTTATAGATGACATTATATTATGTAATTCAGATTGTAAAGGTATGTATAACAATAATTATGTTTATTTTTATAAAGATAAATTATATATATTAGGTAATATATTAGAAAGTTATATATTAGATGGTAAAGACAGTGTTATTAATAATCAAAAGTTTAATATACCCAAGACTAATAATCCATTAGAGTATATATATTTTAATAAAATAAATAAAATAGAAGATAATTATATATATTTAGATAGTAGAATAGAAAATGTTGATAAAAATATTAATGTTAAATGTAATATAGATAATTATAATTGTGAAATATATTAATTTTTAAATAACTATAATGCAACAATTTATTGCAATTATGAATGCAATAGATTATTGCTTTATTTTTTTTAAAAATAAACATTATAATAAAAGTGTAATTTATAAATTACGAAAATTCGATTTGTTAACAATCTAATTAAAAGAAAGAAGGAGTATTATGAAACAAAAATTTATTTTATTTATTTTAGCATTTCTAATAGTTATAGTTGGAATGCCAAAAGTTTATGCAAGAAATTATTCAGATTATTTACCAAATCCATATATGTATGTTGTAGATCCTCCTACTAAAGGTGAAACAGTAACATTACAAGCATCATACGGAACATGCAGAGCTCAAGATGTAGGTACAATGTTTTATAATTTTAAACAATTACCTGAGCTAGATATTTATGGTAACGATGCTGTTATACATGCAGAAATGTATGAAGAAGATCCAGCTCAATATAAACCTGACGAACATATAAAAAATTATAGATTAGTATATTTTAATAGAACTTTAAATGAAATTTATATCGATAAAATTATGGAAACAGGCAATATAGATTCAACTGGAGATGCATATTGTGAATTATATTTACAATTTTATATTTCAGGCTATTACAGATCTGAATTCAAATACCAAGTATTTGAATATAGGATGTTTGTAGAATAGATATGGAGGAAATACTATGAAAAAAAGATATTATTTATTAATTGCGACAATTTTATTATTTGGATGTTTTGCAATATATAAGTATCAAAATGTAAATGCTGATAGTAAAGATTTAAGTAATCATAAAACTTACACTCAAAGTGCTTATGATATTAAAGAGGATGGTTGGATATATTATTTTAAAATATATTCAACTGATTATAATGAAACTCAATATGAATTCAATGGCTATAATTTAAAATATTCAGATATGGATGGTTATGTAATTGAAGTTAAAGATTCTAGTACAAATGAAGTAATTGATACAATTAAACCTGGTTATGTATCTTTAATCAATTCTAAAGAATACAAAGATGATATTAAAAATATTAGTAGTTACTTTAATGAAAACGGTTTTAAAAAAGAAATAAGCTTAGAAGATTTAAATGATTTAACTTTAAAAAAATTAGACAAAGAATATATAAAAGAATTATTTAATCAAGCTATTAACAAAGAAAAAGAAGAAGTAGATGGTAAATATGCTAAAGCTCCAGTTTTTGGAATTAAAAGTAAAGTATCTACAGATAAAAATCTCGAAGGAACATGGCAAGTAGCATACTTACTAGATCATGGCGATATTTATAAAATAAATATTGAGTTTATAGATAAAAAAGGTAATTACGTATCAGATACCAAAACAAATGAAGATATAATTAATCAAATTAATTCTGAAGAAAATAATATTATAAATGATCAAAATATTAAATTAAATAATAATATAAATAATGACTTAAAAGAATTATTGACAGAATTAAAAAATGACTTAGAAAGTTATAATTAATATAATTTTGATATATTTATGGAGATGTTAAAATGGCTGTTAAAATAGATAATTTTATTTTACATACTCAACAATGGTTAAATGAAACCTATGGAAATGATAGTAGGTTTCAAATTGTTGAAGAAAATGGTAAAGTTGGCTGGCCAACAATAAGAGCATTGACCAGAGCGTTACAAATTGAATTAGGATTACAAGAAGGTGTAGTCAATGGGACTTTTGGTCCAACAACTACATATGAATTTAATAGTTTTTATCCAGATGGAATAAAACAACAAGATGATAATGATTCAAGTGAAAGCAATGTTTACGCTATAATTCAGGGAGCATTATTTTGCAAAGGTTATTCCACAGGGTATGCTTATGTAACTAGACATTTTTATGATGGTACAGGAAATGCTGTAAAAAAATTAAAAAAAGATGCAGGAATTGATTCATCTAATTCAACAGTAACTTTGTATATAATGAAAGCTTTACTATCAATGGATTATTTCTATTCATATGATACATCCGATAGAACTAAGAATATTATTGAAATGCAAAGATATTTAAATAACCATTATTTAGATTACATTGGTGAACTAACTCCATGTGATGGAGTGTATACACGAAGAACAAATGAAGCTTTAATATATGGCATACAATGTGAAGAAGGATAGAAGCAGGAAATGCTACGGGAAGTTGTGGCCCAACAACAAAGAAATGTTTGCCGCCTATACCTTATACAGGAGGATATAATCATGATGGTGAACATGGGGTATTTCAGCTACTGGGATACAGTATGAAAAAGTAA
>CANQFH010000017.1 GCA_947598425.1 uncultured Bacilli bacterium
CCTCTCAATAAAATTAATAAAATCCGGTCCATTTAAGAGAAAAAAATTATTATTCATAGCTATTATTAAAAAGACAATTCCTTTATGTTTAATAATTCTTTTAATATGTTCTATTTGATGAGGATGCACATTATTTAAAGGAAAAGAAGTCTTTGATTCGGTATTTTTAGCATCAAATTCAATATATTTTCCTTTATATACGCCATTATAATCTAATGTTGATGGACTAGCAAAATATGCTTTAGTAATCACTTGTTTATTGTTTTCATAACTTACTTTTACAACACCAATAGGAGTAGGCTTCTTATATATTATAGCAATGTCATTATCTAAATAATAATTATTAGTATCATTTAAAATATTTTCTAAATCCATCCCTCTATTAGCATAATTAATACTTTTATGATATTCTTTTTTTATTTTATTAGGATAATTCACATATTTCACCTACATCTAATTATATCATCTTTCTTCCTTTTTATAAACCACTAACCTAGTAAAAATACTTACTTTACAAAGTAAGCATAATACTCATCAAAAGTTATATTATTTTCATAAATTACCTTGGCAGCATCGATTCCTACATATCTAATATGCCAAGATTCAAAAGAGTAACCAGTGATATTTTCTTTTTCTTTAGAATATCTTAAAATAAAACCATATTTATAAGCATTTTCTTTTAACCAATTATAAGAATCAGATGTTTCAAAATCTTTTTGGGAATAGCCTTTTTCAAAAACATCTAAAGTATAACCAGTTTGATGTTCTGAGTATCCTGGGCGGGCGGCGATAGAATCAGCATAATCTTCGCCACCACTTCTTCTATAATCATCATATACTTCTTGTTGTTCGGCATAAGTTCTATAAGAAGAATTAACCATTAAATAAAATCCTGCTTCATGAGATGCATTCCAAAGATTTAAAAAAGCATTATAAGTATCTTCTGTAGCTTTTTGACTACCATATTCACCATAAGAATAAGTGGGAGGAATACTTACTAAAGATTCTGGAGTATAACTTTCTTCTAAATAATGATATTTATTAACTAACATTAAATATTTTTTATCTATATCAGTTTTCGTAGTATCAGTATAATAATCTTTATCAGTATTAGTATTAACTATTTCTACAATATCTCTTAAATTTTTGTTTTTATTTTTCTCTAAATAATCTACATATTGATAAAATTTATCATAAATAAAATACTTAGTTTTCGAAAGCTCTAGATAATTATTACTAACTTCTTTCGTTAAAATATAATCTATTTCTTTATCTTTAAAAGTTTTCAGAATATCATTTACTTGATTCTTTTCATAACCAATATCTAATAATTTATATTCATATGTTTTTTCATATTCTTTTTCTTTCTGATACTTTAAGAACATAGTAGTACTTACCGCTATAAGAACTACTAATACTATTGCTAATATAAATAAATTTTTAACTTTTTTCTTTAACTTTAATTTTTTCACTAGTTATTCCTTTCTAATCTAATTAAATTGTATCATAAATAAGTAAATAATTCATTAAAAAAAAATAATTTAGAATATCTTCTAAACTATCTTTCTTTATTAGATTTATCATTTACTTTAATATTTAAATAATCGATAACCCCTTGATAATTATATTTTCTAAAACCATATTTCTCAAAAAAGTCTTGCACTATCAGAAAACAATCCAAAGCTTTATCTAGTTCATTTAAATTAACATAAGCATGCCCTAAATTTTTAAATATTTCGGGATCAATAATATAATGACTTAATAATTGTTTTTGAACTTTAATAATATTATTTTGTTTTTGATTATTATCCATATCGCTATCTAATAATTCTAAATATTGATTATTTAACCTACTTATTTCAAGATTATTTAATTTTTGATTATTAACTAATACTAAACTAATATCACAAGTTCCAATAGTAAAGGCCATAACTTCGGGAATATAATTTAAAACTTCATTAATAACATCTATATCTTTATAAGAAATATTATTAATTATTTTAAAACCATCAATATCCTTTATATTATCCTTAATCATAAAATAATATTCTAAAAATAATAATGAATTATCTTCATTTATTAAATTTTTATTTAATTTACTAATACGATAACTATAATCATATTTATTACATAACATATTGGCTATTTTATAAGCTTGAATTGCAGTCTTAATATTATTTAATCTTTCATAAATAATACCGATATATACAAATGTTGAAGGTCTTTGACTAGGGTGATTTAAACAATCTAAAGCATAAGATAGAGCAGTATCATAATTAGCACTATTTAATTCTTCTTTAGCTAATTCTTTATTTGTTAATAAAGTATCATTATCAATCTCTTTAGTTTTATTTATTAAAATAATATTGTTATTTCTAACGATAGTAATAATATTATTAATATTACGAAGGATATTATAAGCCGTAATTATTTCATCTGTACTTAAATTTTCTAGTAAAACAAAACCATTTTCTTTTAATTCTTTAATACTATTATGAATTTTAATTTTAATGTTATTATTGATATATTGTTTATCATTACTTTGGTAATTAACTTTACTTTTTATAGCAGATATTAAAGTTTTAAAGAACATTTGAAATTCATTTAATTTTTCATTTTTACCACTAGTATTTAAAGTTATATAATTATTAATATATTCTTGAATTTTATCAGCATTAATTAAATCTAAAATATTATTAATTTCTTTTTCTTTTTCATTTTTACTTAATTTATGATCATTCAGAATATTATTTAAAATACTAGTGATACTTTTAATATCATTGTTTATTACTAAAATATTATTTAAATCCCTTTCTTTAACATTATTATTAACTAATTTAATAATTCTTTGTAATAAAATATTGATACATATATTTTTTCTACTTTTAATACCATTAATCATATTTAAAGCTTGTTCAAATTCATTATTTTTAATAGCGTCTTCTAAAGTATAACATTTAATATGGTTACTTTTAGGAATATTATTATTTATTTCAATGTTAAAATAAGTATTTATTAATCTTAATATTAATTCTTCATAATCATTTAAGTTATTTTTGCTTGTTAAATATTCATAAGCTTTGGCAAAATTCTTATTAATAATTAAACTATCTAAATCATTTTCTTTTATATTGATATACTTACTAATTAATTCTTTTAAAACAGTAGAAACTTTATTATTATTTAAGTATTCTTTTAATTTATTAACATTATTTAAATAAACTAAATTATATATATTATTAGTTAAATCATCATCATCATTACTAATACTTTGTAATGTAAATTTATGGTTATATTCTTGAGGCAGAGTAGTTATTTTACTAATTAGTAATAAATATAAATAATATTCTTTACTATTATAATCTTTAATATAGTTAAGAAAAGTTATATAATCATTATTTTTTAATAAATTTAATATCATTGTATCATCCATAATAATCCCCATTAAATTGGGTATTATTATATAATTTATTACATGATTTGTCAAGAAATAAAGTAGGTAAGAAGTAGTTATTGTTACTATTTTATCAAAGGAGTTAAAAACTATCTCAATACATACTGAGATAATAATATTATATGATGTATAAAAAAATGTTGTATTAAGAACAAACGTATGATATAATTTTTATAGGAATATTTAACAGTTGAGTGCTTGCCAACTTCTAATAGGAAGGAGGCTGATAGTATGTATAAGAAGGATTTTTTAATCTTTTCACTTATCATTATTATCTTTTTACTAATAGCCTTACTTTTTACTTTTGTAAAATAGTATCTATAATAAAAGAAAAGCACTCAATTTACTTTCAGTAGATTAAGTGCCACCCAACATGGTGAGTACTCAACACTGCAATGTTAAGTATTCTCTTTTTATTTTATGCAAGTTTCCTTGACAAATACATCATAACACAAAATAAAATTTTTATCAAGCTTCCCATATTGAAGGATTAGCAAACTAGATGTTTGAAAAAACAAAAAATTATCTCGATGATATTGAGAATAATATCATATGATGTATAAAAAGCATTGTATTAAAGACAAACATAAAGAAGGATAGTATGAATAAGAAGGATCTTTTAATCCTATCTTTAATCATTTTTATCTTCCTATTAATATTATTGCTATTTATAGTTTTAATATAAAAGAAAATCACCTAACTCAAACAGTTTGAATTAGGTGCTACAAAATTATTTGGCAACACCCAACACTGAAATATTGAATGTTCCTTTTTTATTTTATGCAAATTTCTTTGACAAATACATCATAACACAAAAGAGAACTTTTAGCAAGTTCCCTATATTAAAATGTTATAAAGGAAGAATACAACAGCTTTATAATTCAAATAAGTATATATTTTCTACATATTTTTCTCTAAATAAATGATTTCCTATATATTTTCCGCCTAGATGCTTATAAAAATTATTAGAAGGATTACCATCTAAACAACCAATTATTATTTTTTTTATTCCTTTTTTTATAATATTTTTGACAGCATAATTATATAACAATTTGCCATAACCATTTCCTTGATATTCTTTTAAAATATATAAAGAATGTATTTCTGCGGCATTTTCATATTTATCACTATCTAAAGTATAATAAATCCAACCAATTATTTTGTCTTGTAAAGTTAAAACGTAATAATCCGGTTGATCATTTATATTATTTTTTAATCTTTCAGCACTTTCTTTTTCATGATCAAATAAACCTTTTAAAAAATCATCGTCAACAATTCCTTTATATGTTGTATTCCATACAAGTACAATAGAATGTGCTAACTCAGTTGAATCTTCTATTTTTCTTTTTCTAATTATAGGGTTCATAACTATCATTTCCTTACAAATTATAATCTCATATTGGTTCATCAATATGCAAGTATGTTTTTCTAAATTATCAAAAAAAACATTGCATTAAAAACACTTGTTTGATATAATTGCTTTAGGAATATCTAGTTAGTTTAGGTACTATTCTCCTTTACTTTTTAAAGTGGAAGGAGGTGAAGTTAAAATATCTTTGTACTATCATATTACTCCTTATTATTGTGATTTTAATCATATTAATAAAAATAGTACTAACTGTATAGGTCGGTACTAATCTAAAATTTGGAATAGTACCTAACTCATCAAAATTAGGTATTCCTTTTTTATTTTATGCAAGTTTCCTTGACAGATACATAATAACACAAAATAAAATTTTTATCAAGCTTCCCATATTGAAGGATTAGCAAACTAGATATTGGAAAAAATAAAAAATTATCTCGATGATATTGAGAATAATATCATATGATGTATAAAAAGCATTGTATTAAAGACAAACATAAAGAAGGGATATTATGAATAAGAATGATTTTTTAATTCTATCTTTAATCATTTTTATTTTCCTATTAATATTATTGCTATTTATAGTTTTAATATAAAAGAAAATCACCTAACTCAAACAGTTTGAATTGGGTGAAACCAAATTGTTGGCAACACTCAACACCGCAATATTGAATGTTCCTTATTTTATTTTATGCAAGTTTCCTTGACAAATATATCATAACACAAAATAGAATTTTTAGTAAGCCCCTTATATTGAAGATCTAACATGCACTAAAAGATGGAGTAGAACAACTTTTAATCTTTTAAATTGTCAAATAAATTGTCAAAAAAGCATTGTACAAAAAACACTTGTTTGATATAATTATTTTAGGAATACCTAGTTAGTTTAGGTACTATTCTCCTTTACTTTTTAAAGTGGAAGGAGGTGAAGTTGAAATATCTTTGTACTATCATATTACTCCTTATTATTGTGATTTTAATCATATTAATAAAAATAGTACCAACTGTATAGGTCGGTACTAATCTAAAAACTGGAATAGTACCTAACTCATCCAAATTAGGTATTCCTTTTTTATTTTATGCAAGTTTCCTTGACAAATACATCATAACATAAAAGAGAACTTTTATCAAGTTCCCTATATTAAAGTCCGAATATTTCGAACAGTTTTTTTCAATGGTGTCTCCGAGGCGATTCGAACGCCTGACCGATCGCTTAGAAGGCGATTGCTCTATCCAGCTGAGCTACGGGGACAACTGAACAATTAAAATTATATACTATTATTATGGGAATTTCAACCTAAAGAATACTAAAAAATGCTAATTTTAGATAAAAAAAGCATCAATTAACATATTATCTATATAAAATATAGTTTCATTTATATTATAAGTATCCCGGATGGATAGAGCAATTGAGTACTTAACTTCTTCAATTATTTTATTATCATCAAGACTTAAAACTTCATTATTAAAACTTAAATTAATAGAGTTTTCTAATATTTCATAATCCAATAATTTAGCAGCAGAAGATAAATAACTAATTAAATTAGTTTCATAAGTAGGGGAAGTTTTTAACTTCTCAATGATTATTTCCACTTTTTCATGTTTATCATTACTAATAGTGGTTATTGGGGTAAAATAAGAATAATTATTCATTTTACTAACGTAATAAGTAGTTACTTTTGCAACATTTTTCATACTTTCTAACTCATAAATTTTATTAATACCAAAACTTCGATCTAAAACATTAGGAAGAATTTTTTTAGAATTAGGAAGTTCATTTAATAAATTATTATCTACAAATATCATTATTTGCTTTACTTCTTTAATTTCTGTTAAAGAATAAATGATAGCTTCCAACATTTTTTCTTCATCATCCATAGATACATTTAGTAATTCTTTAGAAAAATTAATTTTTAATAGACCATCTTTTAGTTCTTTACTTATTATTTTTGTGCCTTCCGGGATTATTTTTTTAAAATTATTAGGGATATGAGAAGTAGATTTAGAATTTATAGTTAAATTATTAATTATTTCATTTATTAAGTTATTAACATCATCACTTTTTTGAATTACTTCAAAACGCGATACTAAATTATTACTATCAACTAAGTATATAGGTATTGTTTTAGGATTAGTATAAGTAAGAGTGGTATTAATATTATAAGAATGATTATTGGGAAATAAATAAATTAACAGTAGAAAGATAAAAGATAAAGTTATCACAATAATTTTTTTGTAAGCAAGTTTTTTTAACATTCATAAGCCACCTAATAAATTATATGGTAGATATTTATTCTAATTCCAATAAAAAAGAAATGTTTGAATTCATTTCCTTATAATTTATATGGTTAATTCACCTAATTTTAATAATTCAACAACAGCTTGTGCACGACTTTTAACACCAAGTTTTTGCATTGTATTGGAAATATGATTTCTAACTGTTTTTTCACTAATACCTAAAAATTCTGCAATTTCTTTAGTTGTTTTATTTAAAACTAATAAATCAAAAACTTCTTGTTCTCGTGTAGTTAATATTCCTTTAGTCATTATACCTTCCTTTCATACTTCATAGTATTTTATGAGTATTTCTGGTATTTTGTGTCTTAAAGGAGCATATTATTTATATTCATCTATTTTACCTAAAAGATAATCTATTGATGAATGATAACGTTCGGCAAGTTCTTTTAATAATAGTGTAGGTATTAAATAATGACCATATTCATAACCAGTCCAAGTACTTCTTGAAATATTTAAGATTTTAGCAATATTTACTTGAGTTAATTTATTATTTTTTCTTAATTCTTTAAGTCTTTTAGTAAGAATATCTCTATTAATATCTGGTCTAGAATTTGGATAATTCTTTTCTTTAGATATTCCAACTACATAATCTATTGAAACATTAAAATAATTACAAATAGTATTTAAATGGTTAATCGGCATAGTATCTCTTTCAATTTCATATGAAGAATAAGTTGAGCGATTGATTTTTAAAATGTCCGCAATATCTCTTTGTTTTAAGCTCGCATCCTCTCTTAAAACCTTTAATCTTTCCATTATATCTGGCACCTTTCTTTAAAGTATTATAATGATTAAAGGTATGCCAAAATTATTTTGTGTATATATTTGGACAAAAGTATTGAACAAAAATGTTCTTTATGCTATAATCTAATTGTTAAGTAATTAGTTACTTAACTTCTCTTTAGTCAGGTGATAAAGACGTTAAAACATGACCACATATAGAAAAGGATCATACCTTTTCTTTTTTATTTATTTAATTTTATGTGACAAATTAAGGTGTTTTATTGTACAATAGAAGTATGAAAAATTTATTTGGTTTAAATATTAATGAATTAGAAGATTATTTTTTAAGTATTAATGAAAAGAAGTTTAAAGCTTCTCAAGTTTTTGAATGGATTTATGATAAAAAAATATATGATATTGAGTTATTTTCAAATATTAAAAAAGAGATTAGAGAAAAATTAAAAGAAGATTTTAATTTAGAATTTATTAAAATTAAAAAAGTAGAAGTAGGATCTTTAGTACGTAAATATTTATTTGAATTATTAGATGGTAATTTTATTGAAGCCGTTTTAATGGAACATGATTATGGCTTATCTGTTTGTATCTCTAGTGAAGTTGGTTGTAATATGGGCTGCCGTTTTTGTGAAAGTGGTCGTTTAAAAAGAGTACGGGTATTAGATACTTATGAAATGGTTGAACAAATAATATTAATAGAGAATGATATTAAGAAAAAGATTCAAAGTGTAGTTATAATGGGTATTGGAGAACCTTTTGATAATTATGATAATGTTATTAATTTTGTTAAAATTATTAATCATCCTAAATCTTTAGCTATTGGAGCACGACATATAACTATTTCTACTTGTGGTATAGTTCCTAAAATAGAAGAATTTAGTAATTTGCCATTACAAATAAATTTAGCTTTAAGTTTGCATGCTCCATCTGATGAAATAAGAAATAAAATAATGCCTATTAATAAAGTGTATAATATTAGTAAAGTAATGCAAGCAATTAAAGAGTATATTAATAAAACTAATAGACGGGTTACTATAGAATATGTTATGCTTAAAGGGGTAAATGATAGCATAGATAATGCTAGAAGTTTAGCTAAACTATTACATGGTTTAAATGTCTATGTTAATTTGATACCTTATAATGAAACTAAAAATATTGAATATGAAAAGAGTGATAATATTCTTAATTTTAAAAATGAATTGTTAAAATTAGGAATAAATGTAACAGTTAGAAAAGAATTTGGTAGTGGTATTTCCGCTGCTTGTGGACAACTTAGAAGTAAAGAGGTGTAAAATGAAAGCATGTTATATGACTGATTCTGGTAGAGTTCGAAGTCATAATGAAGATAGTGTTACCATATTAAAAAATGATAGTGATGAATATCTTTTAGTAGTAGCAGATGGTATGGGTGGTCATCGAAAAGGTGAAGTTGCATCAAGTATTGTAGTTTCAAGATTAGGTAAAAGATTTAATGAGATTCCATCAATTGGTTCTAAACTAGATGCAGTAAATTTTTTAAATGATAATATTAATGAAATCAATTTTGAAATATTACAATATGGAGAAGAAAATGAAGATTCTAAAGGATTAGGAACTACAGTAGTAGTAGCGCTTTTAACTAAAAGTTATTTAATCTTTGGTAATATTGGTGATTCATCAGGATTTGTTCTAAAACATAATAAATTACATAAAGTTACTAAAGATCATACCCTAGTTAATCTTTTAGTAGATGCTGGTAATTTAACTCAAGATGAAGCTAAAATTCATCCTAAGAAAAATGTCTTAATGAGAGCTCTAGGAGCAGCTGAAAAAGTTGATTTAGATATTTTTGAAGTTATTGATATGAATGATATTGATGGTGTAATGTTATGTAGTGATGGACTTACAAATATGCTTACTGAGGAACAAATTGAAAAAGTATTAATAGATGAAGATTTATTAATAGAAGAAAAAGTAGAAAAATTGATAAAGAAATGTAATGCTAGGGGTGGCAATGATAATATTTCAGTAGCTTATCTAACAAGGAATGGTGAGTAATATGATAATGAAAGGGCAAAAGATTAGTGATCGATACCAAGTATTAAAAAGTATTGGTGAAGGGGGAATGGCTAATGTTTATTTAGCTTATGATACAATATTAGATAGAAATGTTGCCGTTAAAGTTTTAAGAGGAGATTTAGCAAATGATGAAAAGTTTGTTAGAAGATTCCAAAGAGAAGCTTTAGCAGCTTCGAGTTTATCTAATCCCAATATAGTAGAGGTTTATGATGTTGGTGAAGATAATGGTGAATATTATATTGTTATGGAATATATAGAAGGTAAACATCTAAAACAACTCTTAAAGAAGAGAGGAAAATTAACAGTATCGGAAGCCGTAGATATTGTAATGCAAATAACTGATGGTTTATCGGTAGCGCATGATTCTTATATAATTCATAGAGATATTAAACCTCAAAATATTATGATTTTAGAAAATGGTTTAGTAAAAATAACTGATTTTGGAATTGCGATGGCGATGAATTCTACACAACTAACACAAACTAATTCGGTTATGGGTAGTGTGCATTATCTGCCACCAGAACAAGCTAGTGGTAAAGGTGCTACCTTACAAAGTGATATTTATTCCATAGGAATATTATTTTATGAATTATTAACAGGTAAATTACCATTTAAGGGAGAAAATGCCGTTGAAATAGCTTTAAAACATTTAAAAGAACCACTTCCAAGTATCAGGGAAGAAATACCTAATATTCCCCAAAGTGTGGAAAATATTATTATTAAAGCTACCGCTAAGAATCCTAAAAATAGATATGCTGATGCTAGAGAAATGTATGAAGATTTAAAAACATGTTTAGATCCAGCTAGAAGTAATGAAGAAAAGATTAAATTAAAATATCAAGAAGTATCTGATGATACTAAGATAATTAAACAAGTAAAAGAAGAAGCTAAGAAAATAGAAAATAAAAATGTTAATAATAATAAAAAAGAAGAAAAAGATGAAGTTATAGTAAAGAAGATAACAGGTGATGATTTGAAAAAACAAAATAAAATATTAATTAGTTTAGCCTCAATATTTACAGGCTTAGTAATAGTAGTTACATTAGTATTTGCTATTATTATGTTCTTTAGTCGTAATGCCAATATAGTTGTTCCAGATGTTGCTAATAAAACTGTAAGTGAGGCCATTAAAATATTACAAGATGCTGGTTTTGTTATTTCTGATGAACAAGAAAATATGTCTTCTAAAGATGTTGAAGTTGGTCATGTTATTAGAACTAGTCCGAATGCTGGTACTAAGAGAAAGAAAAGAGCCGAGATTAAATTATATGTATCTACTGGAGATGAAACAATATTAGTAGAAGATTATACACATCGTAATTATTTAGAAGTAAAAGGAAGTCTAGAAGCTAGAGGATTAATTGTTAATATTGAAGAAGAAGCTGTCGATGGTGATAGTGATTTTGAAACTGATCAAATAGTAAGACAATCAGTAGAAGCTGGTACAAGTCTAAATAGTGGTGGTAGTATTACTTTATATGTAGCTTCAATTGGTACTGCTTATCCAGATTTTACTGATGGTACTTATACAATAGAAGATGTTGAAGAATTTTGTACTGAAAATGAAGTTAATTTACAAATAACAGAAACTCAAAGTTCTACTAATTTAGATGGTACTATTTATCGTCAAAGTAGAACTGCTGGAAGTCCAGTTCAAAAGAAAGCAACATTTAGAATTTGGGTTTATCGTAATAGTGTTAGTGGTAATGATGATGAACCATGTGAAGATGGTTTATGTTAAGTAAAGGTTTAATAGTAAAAATTAATAGTGATATTTTTACAGTAAAAGTAAATAATAAATATTTAGATTGTAAAAGTAGAGGTAAGTTTCGGAATGAAAAGATAAAACCTTTAGTGGGGGATCAAGTTGAAGTTGATGAACAATTAACTACCATAGAGAAAGTTTTAGAAAGAGAAAACTTTCTCTTAAGACCTCCCGTTGCTAATATTAATATTGCTTTAATAGTAACAAGTATTAAAAAACCAGATATTAATTTAACTTTATTAGATAAATTAATTAGTATTATTACTATTAATAAGATAGAACCAGTAATTGTATTTACTAAATTAGATTTAGCTAATAAGAAAGAATTAAAAGAAATAAAAGAATTACAAAAATATTATGAAAGTATTGGTATTAGAGTATTTAATAATCAAAAAATAAGAAAATTAAAAAGATATTTAAAAAAGAAGATAGTTACTGTATGTGGTCAAACTGGGGCTGGTAAAAGTAGTTTAATAAATAAATTTGATAAACATTTAAATTTAGATGTAGATGAAATATCGGAAGCCTTAGGTCGTGGAAAACATACTACTAGAATAGTGCAGTTATTAGAATTAAATAATTTTTATATTGTAGATACTCCAGGTTTTTCACAAATAGATATTAATAATTATTCTAAAGAAGAAATAAAAAATAGTTTTAAAGAATTTAGTAATATAAAATGTAAATATAATGATTGTGAACATAATAATGAAAAGGGTTGTTTAGTTAAAGAATATGTTAATAATAATAAAATATTAAAGTCTAGATATGATAATTATTTAAAATTTATAAAGGAGTTATAATGATTTCAGTAAGTTTTTTAAAAAGTAATCAAGAACGTAATTTAACTATTAAAGATATTAATAAAAGTATTGCTAATTTAATTCATGTAGATATAATGGATGGTATTTATGTAGAAAGTAAAACTGCTAATTATCAAGAATTAATTAAAAGTTTGAAAGATACTAATAAATTATTAGATATTCATTTAATGGTTAAAGATGTTAAAAGTTATTTAAAAGATTTAATTAATTTAAATGTATGGGCCATTACTTTTCATATTGAAGCTGTTAATAATCCCAAAGAAATAATCGATTATTTAAAAATGCATAATATTAAAGTAGGAATTGCTATTAATCCTATATATAGTGCTAATATATTAGAAGATTATATAGATATTATAGATTATGTATTAGTTATGGGAGTAAACCCTGGTATGGGTGGTCAAAAATGTATGTTAGATGTTTTAGATAAGATAAATGATATTAAGAAAATTAGAAAAGATATTTTAATTGGATTTGATGGTGGAGTAAATGATAAAACTATTAAAGAAATAAAGAAATATCCTGTAGATAATATTGTATCGGGTTCATTTGTCTGTATGAGTAATGATTATAATAAACAAATAAATATATTAAAAAATTAAATTTTATTTACATATAGTCCTAATATAGGGCTTTTTATTTTTTACATAAATCTAAAAAATATTACTTTATTTAAGAAAATAAAATTGATATACTATATATAGAAATATAATTTAGTAGGTTATATTTTAAAGGAGACTATATGAGAGTAATTAGAATTGGTAAAAGAAAATTAAGAAAGATATTAATTATAAGTGCTATTATTCTTGCTATCTTAGTATCATTATTTATATTATTTTATCATAAGGAATATAAAGTAGTATTTGATAGTAATGGAGGAACTAAGATAAGTGAAGTAAAGATTAAAGGTAATGAAAGAGTATCAGAACCTAATGATCCTACTAAAGAAGGATATATTTTTGATGGTTGGTACTTAGATAATAAATTATATAATTTTGATAGTAAAGTTACTAAAGATATTGTATTAAAAGCTAAATGGAATAAAAGTGATGAAGAATACTTATCTTTTCTATTAGATGAAATAACTTTAGCACCATCTAAAACAAGTACTTTAGAATTAGATATGAATATTAAAGATAATCCTAAATTAAAATGGTCATCTAGTGATGAAGAAATAGCAAGTGTTGATGATAAAGGAGTAGTTACGGCTCATAAAGTAGGTAATACTTCTATTAATGTAGAAACTGAAGATGGTAAATATAAAGCTACAATTAAAGTTATTGTATCTGAGGATATTGTTAAAGTTACGGGAGTATCTATAAGTGGTAATAATGAAGTTGAAGTAGAAGCTACAATTAAATTAACAGCTAGTATTAATCCAAGTAATGCTTCTAATAAAATTGTTACTTGGAAAAGTAGTGATACTGCAATTGCTACAGTAGATTCTAAGGGTAATGTCAAAGGTATAAAAGCAGGTAAAGTCACAATAACTGTAACAACAGAAGATGGTAAAAAAACTGCTAAAAAAGAGATAACTGTTAAAGAAAAGAAAGTCGAAGATATTGCTGTCGAAAAAGTAGCTATTAATGGGGATAAAAAAGTAGCAGTAGGAGAGTTTATTAAATTAACGGCAGAAATAACACCAAATAATGCTACAGATAAGACAGTAACATGGAAAAGTGATAATGAAGATATAGCTAAAGTTGATAAAGATGGTAATGTTTCAGGAATAAAAGCTGGTACTACTAAAATAACAGTTACAACTTCTAATGGTAAAAGTGCTTCAATAGATATTGAAGTAGTAGATAATACACCATTAGCAGTAGAATTTGCTAATACTACTAAAGAAGTATATATAGGAGAAACATTACAATTAACAACAAAGTTAGACCCTAATATTGAAGGAGCTACTTATGAATGGCAAGCTTCTAATACTAATGCTACAGTAGATAATGGAGTAGTTACTGGTAAAACTGCTGGTAAAGTTACAATTACAGTAACAGTTAAAGCTAATGGAACTGCTACAGCTAGTATTGAAATAACTGTTAAAGAAAAAGAAGCAGTAAAAGATGAATATAAAATAACTTTAACTAAATCAGATGGTAATTATACTATTAAAGTAACTAAAAATGGTGTAGCATTAGATGATTATCAATCATTTACATATAAAGATAAAACAATTAATAAAAATGGTAATATAGCAGAAAATGAAATAGATAAAAATATTACCTCAGTTAAATTAAAATTAAATGATGGTAGTGAAGTAGATGCTAAAATTGAATATAGTGAATAAGATCTTTTAAAACATACTGAGTAATCGGTGTGTTTTTTTGATGTAAAGTAAACATTTTACGGCATTAAACATAAAATAGTATTGACAATTGAAATACTGGGGGGGGT